>CAZAHZ010000352.1:0-3578 GCA_964485055.1 uncultured Candidatus Cloacimonadota bacterium | reverse complement strand
TTCTCTAAAATAAAAATACTAAATTAGAGTTGACAGTCAACACAGTTGCTACATCGGATCGGAGGATATGGGTAAGGCGGAGCGGAAAAAGAGGGCAGACACATGGGTCTGCCCCTACATCTTGTGGTGACATAACTATCTGTGTAATATAACAATATCTATATCTGAATGATAAAAAAAAGGGAGGATGCCTGATTTTACTTCCCAAAAACCACCATCCTTCTAAAATTATTGAAATTCCTGTCGCTAAGTGGACTTGCACCGCCAGTGTAATCACGGGTGGGGCGAAGACACGACCACTGATAACCGGTTTCAGCAATTTATAATCCGAAAAAGAAAAATGGCAGAATTATTTGACTGCCACCTCTGACTCCAACCTGCTTGCATAATTATGTCAACGGACAATTCGATAATGAATATATTTTATGTTTCACTTTTATTATACTCAAACTTTCGCTCTAAATCAAACTGATTTTATTAAATTTTTTGTGCATATTACCCTAAATTTATATCTTCGTTTAATGATATGCTCTTATTTGCTTACTATTTATATATTTATAATCCTCTATAGCATTACTGCAATTACAAAGTAGAACAACAAGGCACAATCTGACATTTTATTGTTATATTGTGCTAAGTTGTTACACTTATTTACTGCTGATTTGGCACAAAATTATTGAAAGTAAATGAAAATAAACTTAATTTTCAATCAAAAAGCCTGGAAAGTAAACAGTACTAAATTGAAAAACTGGGAATATCTTTGAAATAAGTAAAATATTTGATATAAGGTGCGAGGAATTCATTAATTTCATAGCAGATGCGGTGCATGAGAGGAAATTTATTGACAGAAATAGAAGAATTAAATAATTGATTTTAAAAGAGAAAAAATGACTGGAGAAAAGCAGTTACAGTCATAAAACGGTAAAAGATAGACATAAACCACTGCCCGACAGTGGTTTCGTCATATATTAGGGTAAGGTATGCAGTCAAAGGTAGAAAGTATTGTCAAAGAGGCATGTGCCACTCACGGAGTTGCTCTATATGATCTGGAGTTAAAAACTACAGCTCATGGAAAGGTACTGGTTGTTTATATAACCAGCCTGGGAGGAGTGAAAGTCCATGATTGTCAGTATGTCAGCCGAATGATCGAACATCAACTGGAAACAGAAGATTTGATTTCAGGGCATTACTTTCTGGAAGTATCATCTCCGGGTCTGGAGCGTGAACTCAACAAAAAGAGTCACTTTGTGAGTGCCATAAATGAGCACATCAAGCTGACAGTTCAGGGCGAGGAGCAAAATCGGCGTTTAACCGGGATACTGCTGGAAGTGAATCAAGACAGCATAACCTTAGCATCAGAATCTGGCGAAACAGAAGAGATATTATTGAGCAGGATAAGAAAGGCTAAGACATTGCATGATCATAAGAAGGACTTGCAAAAGTCAGACAAAGCGGGAAAAATGAAGGAGAAATAATGAGCACAAATTTGATGGGTTCATTAGCGGCATTAGCCAATCTGAAGCAACTGAATCGTGATGAGATTGAAGAGATCATCAAGGACAGCATCTATGGGGCAGTTATCAAAAAGCTGACTTCGGAAAATGAACTGGAAGTAATCACAGATTTCAAAAGTGGCACAATCGAGATCAGATTTGTGAAAATCGTGGTAGAACGTGACATGGGCTTGGGCGAGATCGGTTTGGAAGAAGTTCATACAAGGAATTCACATCTGGAAATAGGCGATAAGATAGCAACAAAATTAGGCATAGCAGATTTTGAGCCCAAGATGATAAAGACAATCCGCAAATCGATACTTGAAAAGATAAAATCACTGGAAGAAAACAGGATCAGAGGCGATTTTGAGCGTCAGAAGAATCAGATCGTGATGGGTAAAGTCACAAAATCGGATTATAATGGTTATACGGTGGATATTGGTTATGCAGAAGCATTGCTGCCACCCGATGAACAGGTAGAAGATGAATATTACAAGCCAAATGACACTCTACGTGCTTACGTAATCGATATTCGAAAACGTAAAAATGACTCTATAATCATTCTCTCACGAACCTGCCCGGAATTTGTGATGAAGCTTTTTGAGATGGAAGTTCCGGAATTATCCAGTGAAGAGATTATTATAAGAAAAATCGTGCGAGAGCCAGGTATCAAAACCAAGGTTGCCGTGGAAGCAGTGAATCGGGAAATTGATCCGACAGCCGCCTGCCTGGGACCAAAAGGCACAAGACTGGCAACAATAAGAAAAGAATTGAATGATGAGCTTGTGGACATTGTGATCTGGGATGAATCCCCGGAGCAACTGGTTGCCAATGCTATTGGTCCCGACCTGGTGGAAAGAGTATATCTGGCAGACCGGGGTAAATTTGCGCGGGTGATAGTTGACCCTGAAAACAAAAATCAGGCAATCGGGAAAAAAGGGAAAAATGTCAAGCTTGCGGCAAAACTTACCGATTTCAAGCTTGATATATATACTGAAGCAGAATTTGAAGATAAAATAGCAGAAGAACGGCGGGTAACCAGCCATATAAGTTTTCTGGATGGCGTAACAACCAAACTGGCTGAAATACTGAAAAGATATGGTTACACTTCGGTACAGGACATCTACGATGCCAGCGTGGACGAGTTATGCAATCTGGAAGGATTGGGCATAAAAACTGCCCAGAAGTTAAAGGAGTCAGCAGAGTATTTCTAATGCCAAACCAAGCATCTCATGCAGGTCATGTTGCCGAAAGAACGTGCGTGATCTGTCGTCAGAAGAAATTTCAGCCGGAATTATTCAGATTCGTGATGTTGAGAGACAGATATGTACTCGATCCGCAAAGGAAATTACCCGGCAGAGGATATTACTGTTGCCAAAAAGAAGAGTGTCTGGAGAAATTGGAGAAATGGATTTACCGGTACTTGAAGCGGAAACGGAGAAGCGTTTAGATAATCTCCTGCAACTTTGCATGAAAGCCGGGAAACTGGTTTGTGGAATAGATGCTACACTCCGGTTGATATCCAGAAACAGGATCGTTATAGTGATTTACAGTGCAGACCTGGCAGATAACACCAGGGAGAAATTGTTATTAAAATGTGAAGATAAAAAAGTTACGGCATTTTGCCATAGCACAAAAGAGGGACTGGGAAACTTATTTAACCGGCGGGCAACAGGGGTATTATCAATAAGTGACCGGAATTTTGCCAAAGGAATACAGAAGATATTGAAAGCAAAGAAATTGACAGAAGCAGACTGGGAGGTTTGATGGCGATCAGGGTACGAGAATTAGCAAAAGAATTCAAGATATCATCATCTGCCTTGATGAAACACCTAAAAGATTTGGGTGCAGATATTAAGAGCCCGATGAGTAAAATTGAAGACGAGATAGAAGAGAAGATACGAGCAAGGTTTAATGCTGAAAGAGCAGCCGTTCGCCAGCGGGAACTTGATAGACGAAATTATCAGCAGAAAGTGGTTCAAACCCGCATTCGCACTGCGGAGAAACTAGTTCAGACCAGACCCCAGGCTAAACCGCCGGAAAAACCTGTAGAACAGCCAACAAAATGGGTGGAGCATCCCACCA
>CAZAHZ010000351.1:0-3579 GCA_964485055.1 uncultured Candidatus Cloacimonadota bacterium | reverse complement strand
ATTGGGGCTCGATTTGAATACTAACCCATTATTTTTGATGAAGAGCCCTCTTTTCTCACCAGCTATGCTTTTGCACACATTTATAATTACCTGATCAAAAAAATTTACCGCTTCTCTAATATCTAGTTCCCTTCCCTAAAACCCTCCCTGAATCCCACCAATATTATCACTTCTATATACTATATCGGTTCCTTAATAATCAGCATTTATCTGACTGTAAGCACACAGAGGCAGCAATATTCTGACTGGTTTGAATTACTTAAATGTAACTGCCAGGCTTTGGATAAATATCGGGAAGAATTCAGGAAAAGCCTCAAACTTTGTGGAGTAAAGATCAACCCCTGATCATTTGTTCTGTAATTTCAGCAGACCTGTAACTTCTGATGGTTTTAATAATCTCCACATCCCTGGGGGCAGTTTACCCAGAAAAACCGAACCAATCTGCAGACGTTTCAGCGCCTGCACTTCTCCCCCGACAGCCTTGATCATATATCTGATCTGTCTTTTTTGTCCCTCATATATCGTAATCCTCAGGATCATTTTGTTTTCGCCACGTTGCTTAACATGTACCAGAGCCGGTTGGGTTCTGCCACTTTCGATCTTCACGCCCTGACGTAAGGCTTCTATCTGATCATTTTGCAGATATCCTTTTACTGTTACCTTATAAACCTTTGCCAGTTTATAGCGTGGATGAATAATGCGATTGGCGAAATCGCCGTCACTGGTGAACAAGAGTAAACCTTCGCTGTTATAATCGAGCCTGCCGATGGCAAAAAGGTGAACCCCGAAATCAGGTAATAATTCATAAACGGTCTTTCTACCAAAATCATCACGCGAGGAGACCAGATAGTTCTTAGGTTTATTAAGCATCAGGTAAATTTTATCAGCAATCGTGGCAACAAGTTTTCCATTGTATTCCACTTTATCAGCATCAGGGTCTATCATAGTGGAAAGGTCTGTTGTGATGGAGCCATTCACTGCGATCTTACCATTAGAGATAAGTTCTTCCACCTGCCGTCTGGAACCCAGATTACATCGAGCCAGAAATTTATTGATCCTGATCTTTTTCATTTACCACTGCTCAAGAGTGTTTTTCATTACTTCATTGAATAAGTTTTGATAGATAGCTTCCCGGGCATCACTTTCTGAACTGTATTCTGCTGTTTCATCTGCTTCGGAATAGGTTTGCGAGAGGATCAGGGAATCTTTTTCCCAGATAATTTCTCCAGTAGTGAGGTCAGTGAAAGTAAGCCGGAACAGTATTTTGACGTTATATTCCTCAATACCGGTTTCATCATAAGTATCTATCTTGCGGGAATAATCCATGATCACACCATTCAGCATGCAATCAGGAGCCAGCGAAACAACCCGCAATCGTCCATCGGAATTAAATTCCGAATTAAGAAAATTCCACAGCTCTTCTTCCAGTTCGAACTGGTCGGATTTATTTTCAAATCGCTCAATAGCTATCGTTTTCAGATGTGGCAGACTATTGGAATACACCGAATATGAACAGCTACTGATCGATAGCGTGGCTATAAATATTATAATCAAAAGAAATTTAGACATTTATTACCTCTAATAAGTCTTTTCTGTACTTACTGACTGGTGTCAAGACATATCGTGGCAGAATTTTGCAACTCTTTCAACTGGGTTTTATAAATATGCCTGATCTGAAGGAAATCATTTTCATATACAGCACTTTTGAAATCAGGGAAAGTCCAGTCCGCAGCAATAAATCTGCCTTTCCGGTAATATAGCGTGGGATCGGCATAAATCCCATCCCTCAGATAGATCTTCTGATAATTATATTTTGCGGATGCCAACACCAGTTTATCATAATCCAGATAGCCAGGATCAAGATTTACCTGGCGAAGGTCAAGGCTGGCAAGCTCAGATTCTATTTTATTGGTAGCCAGCTTAATATCCGGCAGGTTTCCGGGATCAATCAGGCACGAATAGGAATTGATAATGCGGAATAAAGGGGTGCCCATTTCTGTTTTGTAATAATCGGTAAGATCAAAAAAATATTCCTGGCTCTGATAATCCGTGAAGCCCCAGATATCCTGTGTAATTTCCATCGCCTGCCTGTAAATTTTCTGTTCTCTGTATAAAAACGCAATTACCAGTTTTACTAGCTGCACTTCCTGTGGTTTCATGATTCTCCCTTGCTTTTGGTAATAGAATATGCTTCTTCCAGAAATATTTCTGGTATTCCAAAAATCTTTTCGATCTCTCTGATCCAGTTTCCGGCAAGCCTGTTTTTCCTGATCTTGTCACGTGTAACTTCCCGGAAATAATTGTTATTAATATAGATCATGCCCTGAGCTTGCTGACGCGTCAGGCAGATACCGTTCATGGTGGGTTGTTCAAATGAGGCGAGCCAGTGCTTGACGAATTCATCTCTCCGGCAGGGAATATCGCAGAAAGAATAACGCCATTTTACTTCTCTGCCATGAAATGTAGCTAGTCTATATTTTTTGCCGTCATAAATAAGTTTTACTCCACTCGATTCTGTTCTGAACATCTGCTGCATTTTATCAGAAAGCAGTATGGGAGTCATCAGCAGATAACCCGGATCGCACAGCCAGTGCTCTTGATCTATGATCACCACTATTCCGCAATGTACATTATCGCCCCATTTCATGTCAGCAGATATGGGATAACAATCAAATCCCCTGTTAGTTAAAATTGTTTCCAGAAAGAAGGTCAGCGACCAGCAGGTTCCGCCCAGGTGATTTTCGCAGAATTCCTGCCAGATAGTATCCGGCAGACGGATCATTGCCTGTTCATCTCCCCGCCATTTCCTGTAGCGGATCAGCTTGGAGACATTTTCATAAGGGATAGACTGAAAGGCTTGCAATATCCGGTTCAATCCATTAAAATCTGCCTGAGCATTCTCAATCTCAAACCAGTTCAGTAATTCCCTGGTCTCCTTATGGTATCTCTCACAATCAAATAAGGCAAGATTCATGCAGATCAATCCATCAAGAAATCAAATATATTACCTGCTAAACTGGATTCTCTTTTATAGAACTCGATATATCCGCAACGCTCACAACTTATTGTGATGAATTTCTTATTCTGAACATCAAACAATTTAGCCAGGTATGAACCTGTGGCACGCATTTCATCTTTATGATATGATGTATTCCCGCACTTGGGGCAGACACAACTGATCATTTCTCCATTTTTCATAATCACCTCTGTTTTTCTTATTGTATCTTTTTAATATCCTGTCAAGCTCTTTGCCTACGGGCAGGCATCCCCAGAAATTTAAAAAAATATCTCCTCAACCGTAGGGGCAGACCCATGTGTCTGCCTCTACATCTTGTGGTGACATAACTATCTGTGTAATATAAAAACATCTATACCTTAATAACACTATTATGGACAAAAGAAATCTTTCTCTAAACATTTTTCCTCCTATTTGATTAAAGTCAATTTCTGATTATAAATTCCATATTCTGTGGTTAGCTTTGCTAAATATATTCCACTGGTAACAGTTTTTGCATTCCAAATAAAAGTGTCCATAGTACTCGAAAAGTGTACCATTATTTCGGTTGAAAAGTGTACCAC
>CAZAHZ010000350.1:0-3586 GCA_964485055.1 uncultured Candidatus Cloacimonadota bacterium | reverse complement strand
TGCAAGTGCAATTCAGGATGCCTTCGTTGTAGGTGAGTCACAAGGTGGACCTGCCACAGTTAATATTGCTGGAGCAGGCGCTACTGCCGGAATGCAGGTTGCATTGCAGGACATCTTCTCAGCCTTGCGAGATGGTGTATATCTGGATTTTCTAACGCCCAATACCATGGGTTCGGCTTATTCTACCTATAATGGTAATAATGTTGGTGTACAGACTTCCAATACGATCTTTACCACAGCCGGCTGGGCTGGATTAATAGACGATTCGGATACTGTGCTTGATTATGTGATGAATTCTCTGTGTTACCTTAGTTCTGTGGAAAGTTATAATATATATCTGGACGAAGTGCTGGTAGAAAATATAACAGCTACTGAATATCAACTTACCGGACTTGTCGAAGGAAACACCTATACCGTAGGTCTCAGCGCTGTTTATTCGGAAGGAGAATCCGTAATCATCACTGCTGAGTTCATCTACGTTCCCAGCTCAAATGACGGCGAACTTCCTGGTGTAACAACTCTGATGGGCAATTATCCCAATCCCTTTAATCCCCAATGTACAATTGCCTTCGCACTGGCTGAAAATGCACCAGTGGAATTGACGATTTACAATGTCCGTGGTCAAAAGGTTCGCAATCTTGTGAATAACGAATTGGAAGCCGGCACACATGATATTATCTGGAACGGAACGGATGATAATGGCAGACCAGTATCTTCAGGAGTTTACTATTATAAAATGGTCTCTGGAAAATATACTTCTTCCATGAAAATGGTTCTGATGAAATAATAGAGAGTTAACTATATGCAAAACCCCCGGTTATGCCGGGGGTTTTTTTATTCAGTTCTATTTCTACTTAGTAAATAATCAATATTCTAATGGACTTGCAGATTAAACACATTTTGAAAGAAAAATAATGCCACAAATGTGACCAACCCAGCTAATAATGGGGTCAACACCCAGCCCAAAGCGATATTTCTAAGAATTTTGAAATTAATATTATGAGAACCTCTGATAACGGCTATTCCCAAAATCCCGCCAATAACGGTTTGCGAACTGGAAACCGGAACCAGCGGAATGGCAGGCAGTCCGGCGGCAATAAGCCAGTTTCGCAATAAAACAGATGAGAATATGAAGAGAACCAGAGATTCCGAGACCACCACGATCAAGGCAGTAACCGGCGATAATCGAAATAAGTTCGAGCCGACAGTAGTTAGAACCCTTTGGGAATCAAAAATTATCCCGGCAGCTATTGCCAGTCCCCCAATCAGAAATAGAAGCTGTTTTCCACTGATAAAAAATAAATTCCCTGCGGAAATACCCATAATAGGTGACGAATCCACAAAAACTCCAATTACATTGGCTATATTATTCGCCCCTAAACTGAAAGCCCCAAAAATTGCTGCCAATACCAGCAAATATCGTGTATAATGATCCAGAGTCAATATATGTATCCTGGAACGATTTAGAAAATATCTGGTGACAGCATAGATCACTCCTGCAAAGATTGCAGTTAATATCGGGCAAATTACCCAGGTTGATACTATACTGGTAAACGAATTCCAGTTTGTAGGCATACCGCTGAAGAAATTCCAGCCCACTATTGCACCGATTATCGCTTGTGAAGATGAGACTGGTAAGCGATTCTTGCTCATAAACATGACTGCTAATCCCGCTCCTAACGCCACAACAAAAGCTCCTGCCAGTGTATCTACCGTTCCAAGTTTGCCTACTGTCTCTGAGGTGCCACTCCCCATGGTTACTGCTCCCAGGACGACAAAGATTGCCGAAATTATCGCTATCTTCTTAAAACGCAGCATCTTTGTTCCCACTGCTGTCGCAAATATATTTGCTGCATCATTTGCTCCCAGAGACCAACCCAGAAGGAGTCCGCTCGATATAAAAATCAGAAACATTATAATTGCCTTTTTATGGTATAAATAGCAAGCCTGTCTGCCACCGATTCTGCTTTATCGGCTATTTTCTCGAAGTGCAAGGCAAAATATCTCAAATGATTCTTATGTGCCAGATGCAGATCACTGGCAAAAATCTGCCTTTTTAACCTCTCTGATAGTTTATCCGCATCAGATTCGTAGAAATGTACTAAGTGCAGATATTCCGGTACTTTGTTGAAATCCGCAAAAAATGCCCGAACGGCACAGATAATATACTCAACACTGGCTCGGGAAGAAGTCGCCAGCTTTAAATAAAGATCATGATATTCCATTGGTAGATCCGGGTGCTCTATAGATAATTGAGCAAGAGTTTCCTTGATCTGATCTATTACATCATCAAGATTTTCCAGCAAACCTAAAACATCTCCCCTGTTTTCAGGGATTAATGTCTTCTGATAAAGCTCCGTCTCTATATCCCTCCTTAGTTCATCAGCTTTGTGCTCCTTGCCAATTACTTCTTTCAATTTATCTTCAAAATCAGTTTTATCCAAAGTTAAATATGCTTCCACTCCCTTGATGAATAGAATTCCAGCTTCTGAAATTATATCCAGAAACCGCTCTATCTGCATTTCCAATTTCTTATGTTTACTTAATAATAAAGACATTTTCTCTCCTTATAAATTTCTTTTATGATAATTTTTAATAAAATATCTCTGCATTGCTGTGACATAATCTAGACTCTCAAATTCCTGTATTCCAAGTTTATTGATCAAAGATTTTATCATATTGGGATCTTGATGTCTAATGGCTATTGTCGAATTGTGGTAACCACTGAATGATATAAATGCATATTCAATCTCCAGATCAGAGATTTTTGTTATATGGATTTCACGCTCGACTTCTAAAATCATTATCTCCGCATTGGGCAAAATAACTTCATCAAGAAATAGTGACCAGTTGTAAAGATTACGTGATAACCACGTGCAAGAACCAGTTAATGAACGCATCAAAAATACTATATCACTGATATGTGCCGGGAATTCTATTGACGGTAATGAATACCGTTGCCTGAATCCTGTCCTTCTATCGATCCGCAACGGTATTTTCATATTTATCTTTCTCCCATCAAAATACAATTCATCCTTTGTCTGCCTTGAAATTAGATATTTTACTCTTTCGGTGCAGGATTCTGTGCCTCCTGATTTCTTCATTGCATCTATCTTTTTATCCAGGCTATCATTTATTGCCCGATATTCCCAGACTAATTTCTGCTTAATCTGCATTATTTTCTCACTCACTTTTTTTAATTTATAGAAGTCAGATTATAAGTTCATTAGTCAAGCATTATTCATTCAATCTGTTAACCTTCTCCATTTTTTTTAAATACTGATCTGATTCTGATCTTTTTTTCTCACATCCCTGAATATACCTGATATCAATTAAAACTCTCCTGCCTAACTAATTCTTCACTTTACCACTTTTCTTAAACCAGCCACTTGCCAGTCCCTTACCCATTGCACTCCAAACGACCCCACATCTTTTTGTTGTGTCGTTTGGAGTGCGATTATCAGTGGATTTCGTTAAGGTCACCGTATTTCGGGAAACAAGGATAAGGAGGGAGAATTAGTGGTAAAATTTACAAGAGTTCACTGTAAAAACCCCATAATCGGGATATATCAATTGACGTATTTTT
>CAZAHZ010000349.1:0-3589 GCA_964485055.1 uncultured Candidatus Cloacimonadota bacterium | reverse complement strand
AAAATATGGAATTTCATAATCATTTACCTGATGGCAGCTTTTCTTATAAATATCCAGTGATACAATACAGGCTGATTGATGAACATCCGGCATTGATCGGCGTTAAGAATGGGATTGAGTTAATAAAAAACCTATTCTTTGATTTGGATGAATTGATCATCAATGAGAGAGTTTATCAATTACCTGAAAAAGAAATTATGCTGAAAAATCAGGAACTGGGTGAATGTGAAGACTATATTAATTACCGGTTTGTTTCGCCATGGATGGCACTAAATCAAGAAAATTATATATTATATCGTGAAAAGGATAAGATTGAACAGCAGCAATTTTTAAAGATATTGTTACGTGAAAATTTGAAGTCATTATGTAAAGGTTTTGGCTACTGGATGGAGGACGTGGAAAAGGTGAAGGTAGAGGGATATTTTCGGGAACTGCCGGTAAATTTCAAGAATAAGAAAATGTTATGTTTTACGGGAGATTTTATGGTAAATTTCCAGATACCCCAATATCTGGGCTTAGGCAAACAAAGTGCGCGGGGATTTGGGGTGGTGGAGAAAGTGTAAGAAGGCATAATGGATGAATTGATTTTTAAAAAGACATCAGATCCGATGCAATCAGCGGGGATCGTTGTATTATATCAGAAAGTGAAGGATAATGATCAATTAACCGTTGAAATTAATAGTAATGAGTTAATAATAACAGGAGACGACTTAGAAAACAAACTGCTTTCCATTTATAATGAAGTAGCAAAAAAGCACTGGGACATAAGCAATCAAAATCAGATCGAAAGAAATGATGGCTTTTATTATGATGAAAGTAAAGATGAATTTGTTAGATTCCCAAAAGTAGAGCCGACTGGTTATGCTGCGCTCATACATGATGCTCAACGGCTTGCTTTGGGGAAAGACAATTACCCGAAAATAGAAGATATTAAAGCAAATAGACCGGAACTATATGCTAAAATATGCGAATATGCTCAAAAGGAAAAGATAAAGATAGATAAAATGAAAAAAGTCCTTTTGAATGAGAGAAACACAGCCATACCCATAATTAACAAGATGGATTTCAGTCCTGGGGAGAAAAAATGTTTCATCTGTGGGGAAGCTTATAAAAATACTGAGGAGATAAAGAGTTTTTCTGCTTTTATTGGAGGTAGTGGATCATTTACAAATTATTCATCAGGAGGAGGCAAAACTGAAAGAGTGTGTTATAAGTGCCGTTTATTGCAAGTATTAAGTACTGATTTTGCGTTCTGGAACAATGACTTCAAGCATAAAATGGTGTATGTTTTTTTCTTTCAGCACACAGATTTGTATAAGCAGAATCAGCTTCTGGAAGCTACTAAATCATTGCTGTTACCACTCGAATCAATGAGACTCAATAGCTATAAGAGTAATTATGAAATGGAGAATAATGTAAAAGGTTATTATCCTGGCTTAGTATATGAATATATGCTGGGGCTATTATATACATTATTCAAGAAATATGATATTATCCAGGATAATCAAACCATGTATATGGAAACATTAGAAATCATACCAAGTGAATTTTTGGAAGCAGAATTATATTATTTATCAGCGAAGAAATTTTCGAAAAAGAAAAATGTATACAGACCTACCAGGTCAGAAAAGCTGAATAACTTATATTATCTATTTGATTTCTTTAAGAAGCTCAAGGACGAAATAAAAAGAGATTTCTTTGCTATACTCGGAAGTTTCTGCTTGCCATACAAAGAGAATCGAGAAAATAACAAGTATGTCAATAAGATAGCGGAAAATATCATCAGGGTGAGAAGTATCATCAGTGAAGCTGAAACCGTAGCTGCCATCAAATTTTCAGAAGATAATAATTACAACTTTGATGTTATTTTGAATATGATAAAGTTCTATGAAAGTTATATAAACTATGGAGGAAATAGTAATATGGAAGATGCATTACGAGACAGGGCAGTGAATCTTGGTACCCAGGTAGGGTACAGGATCTATGAAAAGGAAAAAGAGAGAAATAAGGGTAAAAAACCTTCAGGGTCTGCAGGGAAGGGAGAAATTATCAGTTTGAAGAAATGTCGTAGATTAAGTCAGTTTCTGGAACAGTTGATCAGGTTACAGAGTAAATACGAGTTCATTATCAGTAAAGATATTACAGATAATATCAATGAGGAAAATTTTGGTTATTTCCGGCAGTTCACGATCATCTCAGCGATGAATACCTTTATATCTAAGGTTTACGAAAAAAGTAACATAAATACAGGAGGAAACGATGAAAACAAATAATGAAAAGAAACCGGTGGCTTTAACGATAACTTATTTATCGAAAGTGAGTTTTGCCAGCTTGAACGGCTCAGATTCGGAAGCGGATAATATCAACAATATTAAGAAAATTACCTTGGAGAATAATGAAGAATTACCTTATGTTTCTGCCCAGGCGATTAGGCGAGCTTTAAGAGATCAACTGGAAACCATGGGTTGGAAAATGTCTTTAGTAACACCAGGAGATGGAAAACATCCACCTTCCACTGAATGTGATCCTGTAGCATATATTGATGATGATCTTTTCGGATTTATGAATGCTCAGACAGAGTCTATTAAAAGGACTTCACCTTTAAGAGTGGAAGCTTTATGTGCACTCAGCAGTTATAAGGGTGATCTTGATTTCGGGACAAATCTGATGGGAACCAAAGCAGGAGCTAATCCCAATATTTTTGAGACAGAGATACATAGTGGGATATATCGTGGAACGATATTACTTGAGCTAGATAGAATCGGTTGTGGGGATGGATTTAAAAAGGATGATAAGGATAGGGAATTGACTAATGAAGATAAAATAAAACGTATATCAGCGTTCATAGATTCCTTTCAAAATCTCTGGAGCAGCGGGAGACAGACCAGGTTTCTGAGCGATGTATCGCCAAAATTCATCGCAGCAGCAATAATGTACTCCAAAAACCCAATTTTTGCCGAAGCAGTAAATTATCCTATCAATATGAACTTAATTAATACCGTTAAACATGACTATAACTTATTTATTAAAGATAGCGTTTTTGCAGTGCAAAAGAGTGTTTTCGGAGGATTTGAAGGAAGTGAAAATCTGGCAGATGGCTTTATGAAGATAAAAGGGTGGATTAAGGAATTATACAAGGATGAATAATAGAAATTATCTGGTAATCGAAGCCAGGAGTGAAACCGCTTCTTTTCGCATACCGGAATATCACAATTATCATAAAACCTTGCCATTACCTCCCCCAACAACGGTTGCAGGTTTAGCAGGAGCGGCATTAGGTTTAGACTTTCAAGCAGCTCAAGGGTTTTTTATGGAAAATAAATTACTCATGGGTGTAAGCGGTAAAAGCAAAGGGTTTTTCTCTGATCTCTGGAAAATCATGCCGATAAAAAGTAAAAAATTAGTAGTTTCTTCGGTAATCAGAAGAGAATTTCTTTTCAGGAATGATTACTTACTGGTTTTTGGGGGTGAAGAAGCGGTAATTTCCGAGATGAAGAATGCTTTTCTTTATCCTAAATATGCTTTGACAATGGGTAATAGTGATTCTTTACTTCAAATAAAAAAAGTTACTGTTCTTGATAAGGTTCAG
>CAZAHZ010000348.1:0-3594 GCA_964485055.1 uncultured Candidatus Cloacimonadota bacterium | reverse complement strand
GAAACCCAGACCAGGGATGGTCTGGATACAATAAAGAGGGCTGTGAAACAGCCCCGTTAATGAGACAAAAATTAAATTCTGATCGGTGAGATGTCATAATCATTATTAATTTCTTAAGGATATAAGAATTTTCTGAAAAACTGGCATCCCCCTGTTTTTATATCATTCAGATATAGGTATTGTTATATTACACAAATTGTTATGTTACCACAAAATGTAGGGGCAGACCCATGTGTCTGCCCTCTTTGCATGTTTCTAAGCTATCATATATAAAGCTGGGAGTCAGGTCTTAAAAGGGCAGACACATGGGTCTGCCCGTACGGGAGAGAAGATATTTCTAAAATTCCGGAAGATGCCGGATTTAATTTTTTGAAAATCCTTGACAGTGACCATTGAAAGGTAAAAGTGAAATTCAGCAGATTTAAGGAGGAATTTCATGTTGCAGGTATTATTGATTGCGATAATTATATTTTTTGGTATCATTCTGCCCTTAGATTGCCGAACACGAAAGCCGGCAGTAAGTGGCAGATGGTATTCCAGCAATCCCGTTCAGCTTCGGAAGGATATTGAGGGGTATCTGCAGGCGGTTAACCTGACCGAGGAACAGAAGAAAATAGAGCCTCTGGGAATAATGGTTCCTCATGCCGGATATATGTTCAGTGCACCTGTTGCAGCCTGGAGTTATAAACTGATAGAAGGGAAAAATTACGATACAGTGATCATAATCGGTTCCAGCCATCATTATTCCAAAGGAATTGTAAGCGTTTATGACGGAGACAGCCTGGAAACACCATTGGGATTGATACCGGTTGATAAAGAGATGGCTGCTCAGGTCATTGCCGGAAATAAGAAGATATATTGTGATGAACCTGTTCATCTATCCGAGCATAGTAATGAAGCACAATTGCCGTTTCTACAATATATGCTGGATGATTTTAAAGTCGTATCAATATTGACTTCGACAAATAATAATGAATTATTGAGAGAAACATCAGATATAATCTATCAAGCGATCAAAACCAGTGGGAAGAAAATATTACTGATCAACAGCACAGATATGTCGCATTATCACAATTATGAAACTGCCAATAGTATAGACCAGGAAACAATAAAGCTGATACTGGATGAAAAATGGTCAACTCTGCAAGATAAAATCTCCAGTCGTGAATGTGAATTATGTGGTTACCTTGCCTTTGAAATATTCCAGTCAGTACTGGAAAAACTGGGCTGTGGTAAACCTCAATTATTGCATCATGCTAATTCAGGAGATGCACACCCGGAATATGGACTTGATGAAGTGGTAGGATATGGTGCAATAGTATTCCCCGGAGCAGAAAAGGAAGTTATCATGCCTAAACCAGAGGAATCGTGGCTAAGTCTTGCAGATAAACAATGGTTGTTAGCTTTGGCACGACAATCAATCACAGACAGTCTTGAGTGCAGAAGGTCGGGAATACCCGTACCTGAGAACAGGTTAATGTATGAGAAACGGGCAGTATTTGTAACTTTGCATAAAAAAAATCAATTGCGAGGCTGCATAGGACACATGGTAGCCCGTGACGCTCTTTACGAAGCGATCTGGGATATGGCAAGCTCAGCAGCCTTTAACGATCCACGATTCAATCAAGTCAGCAAAAAAGAACTTAATGATATAACCATAGAAATATCAATTTTAACCCCTATGCAGAGAATCTATTCCATTGATGAGATAGTGATGGGCAGAGATGGAGTGATGGTGAAGCAAGGTTATCGGAGTGGAGTTTTTCTGCCGCAGGTGGCAACAGAAACCGGCTGGGACAAAGAGACATTCTTGCGCCAATTATGTTCATCCAAAGCAATGCTGGCATCGGATGCTTACCTTGATCCCCAGACAGAGATATATATTTTCCAGGTAGAAGAATTCAGTGAATAAGGATGAAACATGATTGAAGACTACGTTACAGTTCTTAATACATTAAATCTTGGCAGTATTGCCATAGCTAAATCAATATTAGATGAAGCCGGCATCGAATATGTGGTGCAGAATGAGAATTTTGGTTCGATCTATAATGGATTTTATTCTATTTGCGGATTAATTGAGATACAGGTACTCAATCCGGATGCAGAAATTGCCAGAGAGCTGCTGGCAGAATTACAGGAAGAACAGGAATAAATAGAGAATTGAATGATAAATGAAAATATCCGCTTCCTGCGGAAATCATTGACACTTCGCAGAATCTGGAATGCGGTAAAAATCTATAGTAGCTATTTTTTATCATTACTGTTCAAGAAACCATTTATCTGGGGCTATCCTCCCGTGATCATGATCGAGCCGACTAATATCTGTAACCTGCGCTGTCCGCTTTGCCCCTCCGGAAATGGCACTCTGCGACGTGATAAAGGATATATGGACATCGAAACTTTCAAACTGATCATTGACGAAGTATATGAACATAGCTTTATGGTTGTACTCTGGAACCAGGGAGAACCATTTTTAAATAAAGATATTTTGAAGATGATCCATTATGCCTCGGATAAGAGAATGTTCACATTGTTATCGACTAACGGCAATACTCAGCCCGACAGCGATGAAATTGTCACCAGCGGACTGGACTCCCTGATAATCTCTCTGGATGGAGCCAGTCAGGAGACCTATAATAAATACCGGATAAATGGTAAATTATCAGAAGTTTTAGATTTGGCGAAGAGAATAGTAAAATCCCGCAGTAAGATGAACCGCAAAAATCCCTTGCTTCGCTGGCAATTTCTGATGATGAAACACAACGAGCATGAAATACCGGCAATCAGGAAACTGGCAAAGGAAATAAAAGTTGATAACCTGGAATTCAAAACCGTCCAAATATATTCCAAAGAAGACATAGAGAAGTTTCTACCGCAAAATCCCCGCTATCGCCGCTATCGCATCAAGGGTGATAATTTTGAATTAAAAGCCGGAATACCCAACCGCTGCCGACGCATCTGGGTAAATGCCGTAATCAATTGGAATGGAGAAATGGCAGTCTGCTGCTTTGACAAAGATATTGATCAAAAAATAGGTAACCTTGAAGATAAGAATATTTTGAATTTGTGGAAGGGAAATAATTTCCAGTCATTCCGTCAGCAGATACTCAAAGACAGACGCATCTTTGCGATGTGCCGGAATTGCGGTGAAAGCGTCCGAATGAGAGTTCGCCAAAGCAGAATAAACTAATACCTAACTCGGATGAACCGAAACCCAAAAAGAGAAGAATTTCAACCACGGAAAACGCGGAAGGTGCGGAAAAAGAATTCAAATAAGGAATATTATTATACTCGGCTTAACCGAAATTAAAGAGGTTATAACAAAGAAAGTGAGGAAGTTGGAATATTTTTTCGACTGTGTAGCGTATTTAAATCCAATCAGTTACAATGTGGCTTCAAAATTTCTTGCCAAAAAAATCACGAATTTTGGGGATAAGTGGCTAATGCAATTCAGGTTACAAAGTTTCCTCAGCCAGTTGCTAAAATTATCCGCCTGTCACCTGATAATCTGCCTCAGGATATTATTGATGCCATGGTACCCCTGCCCAATGGCTCTTTGAGATATACTAAAGAGGAGATTAATGAGTTATTAAA
>CAZAHZ010000347.1:0-3602 GCA_964485055.1 uncultured Candidatus Cloacimonadota bacterium | reverse complement strand
CACGACCACCAGCACGGAATCTTGCACTGATGTTGAGGCGTCTGCAGCATGAAAGGTTACCATTTCCTCGCCATACCAGCTATCTGGTGCCGAAAAATAGACCTGCAAACCCTGTTTGGTGATAATAATATTCTGCGTGGTATCCCAGCTCAATACTATGTTATCTCCATCCACATCAGATATAAACTGGCTGAAACTTATATCAAAGTCACTGTTTTCCTCAAAACTGAAACCCTCATCCGGCAACGACATCACCGGCGCATCATTCACCGGTTCTACCACGACCAGAACATTATCATAGTCTGATTCTCTGCCTCGGGTATCATGAACTGTAAATCTCACATCCCTGCTGCCGGACCAGTTTGCCGAAGGTGTTATTGTCACCAGTAAATTTAAATTATTTATATCAAATGAAAGGTTAGGATAATTTCCCACACTGATCACAAAATCATCACCTTCGGGATCATATAGATAGCTGCTGAAATTGAATGCGGTCGGATCATCTTCCAGCAGAATGAAGTTTTCCGGCAGGTTTATTTCCGGTGGATGATTATCTTCTCCTGATGTGATTTCTATTATTGCCTCATCAGAACTTTCCAGACTGCCGTCTGATACTGTGAAAGTTAGTGTATCTTGTCCTACCCAGTTTCCTAAGGCTGCTACTTCGATAAACAGATATTCCGAATCTACCTGTATTTCCAGGTTATCTTCGCCGCTTACCGTAAGCTCAAGGAATTGACTGTCTATATCTGAAATATAACTGGCAAGGAATATATTCTCAGGCAGAACATCTTCCGATAATGAAAAACTGAGGGGTAGATTTATTACCGGTGCATCATTCACCGGCGTGACAATAATATCAAGGGTACCGGTTGCCGTTGATCTGCCCATATCATCAAATGCCAGGAACTGCAAAGTTTCTATGCCGTTCCAGTTAGCGTCTGCACTGAAAGTAACTTCCGTGCCGTTAAACTCTACCGTGATATGGTCAGCTCCATTAACTGCCAGTGTCAGTTCATCCCCTTCTTCGTCATAAATATAACCTTCTACCAGAAAATCTATTACAAGTTCTTCATCTTCATCAAAGGTTATAGAAGCCGGCAGATTGAATACTGGCGGTTCATTGGTGCTGCCCTGATATACTCTGATCACCATGCTGTCCGAGGCTGCCAGCTCAGTATCGGTAACATTAAAGGTTATCGTCTCGGAACCAAACCATTCCGTATCCACCGGTGTAATATTTACCCAGCTTCCGTTATAAACACTGATATTCAGATGTTCTGCTCCTTCACAACTCAGCACTGGATACCCGCCATCCACATCATCAATATAAAAAGCAAAGTCCTGATCTATCTCACCTTCCTGCGTCATGGAAAATTCTTCCGGCAGATTGATCGTCGGCGCATCATTGATCGCATTGACTATGATCTCCACATTGGCACTGGCTATTGCCCGGTCTATCACGTTATCTATCACATTAAAGGTTACAGTAGTGCTGCCATTAAAATTCAAAGCCGGTGTTAATGTCACCAGTGTATCCTGAGCTACCGTCACCAGGATATCCGGATTAAAATTTGCCGTAACGATCAGCAGGTCATCCACATCATCATCGTTTATATATTGCCCGAAATCAAATTGCTGCGGAATATCTTCATCAATAACAAACTGTCCCGGCAGACCTTCAAAATAGGGTGCGTGATTCCATTGTCCCGGATAGATCTCCACATATACGCTGTCTGTTGCCGAAGCCAGGCTGTCATCCCTGACCGTGAAGGTTATCATCTCAGTTCCAGTCCAGTCAATTTCTCTGAAATTGATATTATAGGCAAGTCCCTGCTCGACTATGATATTCTGATTTCCTGTCCAGCTTATTGTCAGCAGGTCTCCGTCCACATCGCTCATATAATTTCCAAAATTTACCAGCAGTTGGCTATTTTCCTCAAACTCCCATTTATTTGGATAATCCGGCAGATTCAATACCGGCGCATCATTCTGCGGCTGCACGATAAGATCTATGGTTCTGGTTGCTGAGGCTCGTCTTATGGTATCGTAAGCCGTAAAGGTTATTTCGGTACTACCAAACCAGTTTAGATCAGGAATTATTCTCACTTCCAACACATCTATTATAATATCTACATTATCTACACTTCCCACTGTCAGCACTATATCGTCAAAATCTGCATCATCTATAAATGCTGAAAAATCACCATAATACTCACTATCCTCAACTATAATGATCGGATCAGGCATAAATTGATTAAATACCGGTGCATGATTCCAGTTACCCGGCTCCACAGTTACCACTACATCATCACTATTTTGCAGATTGCCATCGCTAACAGTAAAAGTAAGTGTATCAGGTCCCGTGAAGCCCTGGTCTGCGCTAAAATTTACTATAATATCACTATAGATAATTACATTAACAAAATCATCACCAGATACGGAAAGAGTTAATTCGTCTTCATCTACATCGTAATAATAATTTCTGAAATCCTGCCCCAGTAAGGAATCTCCTTCCGCAAAGCTAAAACTTATATTTTGAAAACTGATCACCGGTGCATCATTTACCGGATTTACTACCACTTCCACATCATCCCAGGCGGTCTCCCTGCCTTCTCCATCATCAAATACGTAAAATGTCAATTCTTCCGAGCCGTTCCAGTTCGGGTCCGGTGTCAGCGTCACTGCTGTCCCCAATATCTCCACGCTGATATGATCATTTCCATATACCAGCAGGGAAAGCGGATCTAAGTCAACATCCGAAATATAACCCTCATCTTCAAAATCTACTTCATATACGTTATCTTCATCAAATATGAATTGAGGTGGAAGGTCAATCACCGGTGGTGTATTCACGCTTCCGCTGATCACCTGCACCTGCACGTCATCGCTGTCAAACTCCTCATAACTATCAGTAACTGTAAATATTATGATCTCCGTTCCGCTGAATTCTTCTGGAGCATCAAATATAATGAACGGATATGTTTCTGTCGTTACTTCTATCTCGCTATTCCCGTTACAGGTTATCACAAATTCTTCATCATCGGGATCATTAATAAATGGAGCGAAATTTACCGAATAAGAATGTAGATTAGAAATTGTGAATGAATTTGGCAGATCTATTGTCGGTGGGTCATTCACCGGAGTTACGATCACATCCGTTTCTCCGCTGTCAAATACTCCGCCTCCACCCGTATCATAAACCGTAAAGCTGATCGTCTCTGTGCCAAAATAATTAATTGCCGGACGGAAGGTGACAATTGTGTCCACGATAACTACTGCTATATTTGGATTAAATACCGCTGTTAAGATAAATTGATCCCCATCGTCATCATAAAGATATGGTCCGAAATCAAATTCCGTCGGTTCGTCTTCAGCTAAAGTAAAATTACCCGGCAATGTCATTTCCGGCGGATGATTAAAATGTCCTGTATTCACAATGATCTCCACACTATCACGGGCAAATAATCCCGGTCCGTCAGTTGCTGTGAATTCTACTGTCTCATTGCCGGACCACCCGCCACTCGAGCTTAATGTGATTGTATATCCGTCTCTGGCTATATTAACATTATCATTTCCTGACCAGGTGATCGTCAAAAAGT
>CAZAHZ010000346.1:0-3621 GCA_964485055.1 uncultured Candidatus Cloacimonadota bacterium | reverse complement strand
GTTGATAAAATTCTGTAATTTCGTCTGGGATTGTTTCATAGGAGTTGTTCTTCTTTTGAGCCGCAGTAAATCTGCCAAGAAGGTGTATGGATGCTGCAGGCAAGGCAGAGAAGGATTATGGTTGTTTTATTTTGGTTAGGATCAATGATAATATTTTATAGAGTAAAATTACTTTGTAATGATATTTCTATTTGTCAGATAATTTTTTTCTTATATTTAAAAACAAAAACGAATTTTTCTCTCTATAGCATATTAGAATATATCTAAGCAATTGATACCTAGTAAATCAAATAAACTTTTACTGAATTTATTTTATTGTGTAACTTATTGTTATATATATAGTAATGGATACAAATCAACAGAAAATATCCAAAAAATAAATAAATAATAAATTTTTTGTTGACAACAGTTAGCACAAAAATTTTCTTTAATACGCCGGATTTAAAAATATGTTTAAAGGAGTAGAAAGTTGCAATTAAAGAGAAAGTACGAAAATCAGACGCGCCAGACTATAGTCAAGTGCGCAGCTCGGCTGTTTGCTGATAACGGTTTTCATGGCACGGGAGTCCGTGAAATCGTTGACAAGGCAGGAGTCGCCCTTAACTCCGTAAATTACTACTTTGGTAGTAAGAACAATCTCTTTCTGGAAACAATCAAATATGTACTGAAAGAAAAGGTTCAGTTCGATTTGTTATTTTTGCAGGAGGATGAAGTAATCCCAGAGAAACCACAAGAATTATCAAAATTCGTAAATACCAAAATACTGGCAGTTTTCGATATTTTTTATGGCACAAATCGCCGTTACTGGTATGCAGATCTTATAATACGGGCATTTCAGGAAGAAGTTCCGGGATCTCTGGAAGTAGCCATGACCTATATCAGTATAGTTTACGATCGTTTTGGAGAAATCTACAATGCCGCTAAGGGTAAATTAAATGCAGTAGATTATTATAACTGGATGACAAGACTCTGGTACGGAATATTAGGATTTGCTTTTTGGCGTAACACCTTTGGAAAAGAACTTGATTTTGTAGGTTTTGCAGAGAATGCAGACCGTGACAAATACATTGCGCTTATGTCAAAAACGATAGCCTTAAACGCAATCAAGGAATTAGGATTACCATAACCTAAATAGTAGCTGAGTAATCAATGACTCAGAATCTTAAAATTCGGATTGGAAAGACAAATACATATCTTCTCCAATCCGAATTTGGTTTTTATATACTTATTGACACATCAGTAACCAGCGGAAGTGATAAATTAATAAACCGTTTATTGCGACTTGGAATTTCTGCCGAGAAACTGAAATTAATCGTGATAACTCATTCACATTATGATCATACTGGAAGCTTAACGAAAATAAAAGAATGGTCAGGAGCCAAGGTATTAGCCCACGAAACAGCAGTTCCATTTCTGGAAAAGGGTATCACTCCCAAGCCAATAGCCCCGAATCCATTATTAATGAAAATGATCACTCTGCATGAAGCGAAGAATCCTTCGCTTAGTAATATAGAGCCAGTCAAGGTTGATATTACGGTAAACAGCAGATATGATCTTTCCGAGTGGGGTCTCAAAGGCTATATAATTCCTACACCTGGACATACCCAGTGTTCCATTTCGGTTATAATAGAGGCTCAAAATGTCTTTGTGGGAGATACACTTTTCAATATTACGCCTTTTTCAATCACCCCACCTATTCAGGCAGACAACGCTCAACTCCTGAGAAGCTGGGAGATACTTGCCGAAAGCGGGTCATTATTTTATCATCCTGAGCATGGACCCACAATTCCTCGTCAGAGGTTTATAAAGACATTAAAAAATGCCTCGAAATAAAGCTTTTATGCAATTTTACTTTTTCAGATATTCCTTCAATCCACTGCTGAATATTGCCATAGCTTTCTTCAAATCTTGCTTATTTAGAATGTAGGCAATTCTAACTTCATTCTTACCGAGACCTGGTGTGGCATAAAAACCTTCAGCAGGAGCAACCATCACAGTTTCTTTATCAACAGAATAATCAGTCAGCAACCATTTGACAAAGTCCTCTGCATCAGCGATGGGTAATTTGGCAATAATATAAAAAGCACCTTTGGGCTTAACGCAGATCACATACTCAATCTTTTTGAGGGCAGCAAATACAAGATCACGACGTGATTCATATTCGGAGATCATCTTGTTAAAATATCCCTCATCCAGAGCAATACAGGCATTGGCAGCATACTGACCCAGAGTCGGGGGACACAGCCGGGCTTGAGCAAATTTCAATAAAGCAGTCAGGAGGTCTTTATTATGAGCGGCAATACATCCAATTCTGGCACCACAGGCACTATAGCGTTTTGAAATCGAGTCCACCACTACTGCCCGGTCACTGATATCCGGCAGTGTAAGGATGCTGGTATGAATTCCTCCATTATAAATGAATTCGCGATAAACCTCATCCGAAATTAAAAAGAGATCATGCTTTTTTACGATGGCTGCCAGACGCAGTAAATCTTTACGGCTATAGACCGTTCCGGTGGGATTTCCAGGATTACAGATCATAATAGCCCTGGTTTTCTCATTTATCAATTTTTCTATCTTGGCATCATCCGGCAGGGCAAAACCATTTTCAGCTATCGTTGTCAAGGGAGTGATTATTGTGCCTGCCCAAGTTGCAAAGCCATTATAGTTAGTATAGAAAGGTTCAGGTACAATGATCTCATCATTCGGATTGCAGACAGCCAGCATGGCAAAGAAGCAGGCTTCCGAGCCGGCAGTGGTAACTAAGATTTCGTCTTCATTTAACTCAATTCCGTAGCGTGAGTAATATTTCACCAGGTTCTGGCGATAAAAAGCCAGTCCCTGCGAAGGACCATAAGCCAGCACTTTCTCATCAAATTCAGCATAGACCTTCATCATTTCGGGTGGTGTCTCAATATCCGGTTGCCCGATATTCAAGTGATATACATGCTTCCCGGCAGCCTTAGCTGCGTTTGCCAGAGGGACAAGCTTCCTGATTGGCGATGCCTGAATATTCAAAGCTCTCTTTGATAATTGCATATCATACCTCACTAATATTTTTTTTTACATCACGGAATAAGTCTGTTTTCTGTCAAAGATTTTTAGAAGATTGTCTATATCTCCGATTCCAGAGTTGCTTCCAGAGCCTGCATCCTTTCTTCAAGCGAGCTTATTGCTGCGAACATGTCTGCCTTTCGGTCAATAAACTGCGGCTGATCATAGATAACGCAAATCCGCGTGAAAGGGAGCGGTAAACGGAAACGATCCCAGGAATGAAAAACCTTTTCATGCGAAACACTTATTGCCACCAGAACTACTGGTAATCCAGTTGCTTTTGCCAAAAAGACCAGACCTTCCTTAATTTTTAAAGCAGGACCCTTAGGACCATCTGGAGTAATACCAAGCGTATTTGTGCGTGATTTAAGGATCATATTGCGGAGAGCCTGGCTGCCACCCCTGCGGGAAGAACCTCGCACAGTGTAATAACCAAGAGATTCGCAGGCATCAGCCACCAGATCACCATCCTGAGATTGGGAGATTATCGTCACAATCTGCTCATTGCGGTGCAGATACATTAAAGGCAGAATATTCCGGTGCCAAAGAGCAAAGATCACTCTCTGC
>CAZAHZ010000345.1:0-3657 GCA_964485055.1 uncultured Candidatus Cloacimonadota bacterium | reverse complement strand
AATTCCATTATAAGGACCGCCTGCTACTGCAACCGGGTTATCATTAACAGAATTGATTGTGATAGTTACTAAAGTTACATCTGAATATACCTGACCATCAAATGCTATATAGGTAAATTCATCTTCTCCAAAATAATTTATAAATGGTGTGTAATCAAATGCACCATTCGAATAAAGATTAATCACTCCATGTGAGGTACTGTCCACTATAATTGCAGTCAGTAAATCAGGATAACCATCATCAGTATCGTTAGCAAGAACACCCTGATCAAAACCTACACTGATAATAATATCTTCATCAGTCATATATTGATCAAACAATGTAACAGGTATCTGATTATTATAAGCTGCTACACCAACTAAAGCTGTATCAGTATCTGATGCATTTTCAGCATCTGTAACTGTCAAAGTAACTTGTGTAGTCCCTATCGGGAAGGCAGCAGTAACAATTTCACCGCTGGCAGATCCTGCAGACCATGACCAAATGTAGCTGACAATTGAGTTTTCTACATCAGAACTACCGGAAGCGTCTAAAGTGATCATAGCAGTATCAGTTTGATCAGCCTGACCGTTATAAGGTCCTCCTGCATCTGCAACAGGTGCATCATTAACTGAATTTATAGTTATCACTACATCTGTTACTCCTGAGTAAACTTGACCATCATACGCAACGTAGGTGAAGCTTTCTGTACCAAAGTAATTGCCATCAGGTGAATAACTGAATGACCCATCGTTATTTAAGATTAACGTACCATTTTCAGCATTATCAATAAGAACAGCTTGAAGAATTTCAGGATAGTTATCATCTGTATCATTTGCTAAAACTCCCAGGTCGCTGTTCACGGTAATGGACACATCTTCATTAGTTTCATAAACATCCGCCTCAGCAACCGGAATCTGATTGCCGTATTGAGCAACTCCTACCCATGCAGTATCGGTATCTGAGCCACCCATGTCATCAAAAACTGTGAGAGTAACCAAAATGGTTCCTATCGGGAATACAGCTTCCAAAATCATGCCAGTTGCAATATTATTATTACCCCATGTCCATTGATACATGACTATAGAACCATCCACATCGTCACTATCACTGGCATTAAGAGTAATAGTCGCAAATCCAGTATTATCTGCAGTTGTTTGATATGGTCCACCAGCGTCTGCAACTGGCAGGTCATTAACAGATTCCACGTTGATAATTGCGTCAACGACATTAGAATACGTCTGACCGTCAAACAGGTAATACGAGAATTGATCAAATCCATAAAAATCAGGATTTGGTATGTAAGTGAAAGCACCATCCCAACCTAATTCATCAAATATCAATTCTCCAAAGGAGGTACCGTCAGAGAGTATTGCAACTAATCTGCCAGGATACCCATCATCGTAATCATTAACCATAATGCCCTCAGAAACAGGTACAGCCAGGTTCTGATCTTCCATAGTGAAGAAGGAGTCAGCTACAGCAATCGGAGCAAAATTGATATAATCTGCGATTCCAACCGGACTTGAATCAGTATCAGTAGCACCATTATTATCTGTGACAATCAGAATAACCGTTGTGGGTCCAACCGGGAACATACCTGTCGCAGTAATGCCATATACAGACATTGTATCATTCCATGTCCAATGATAAGAAATGATTTCTCCATCAATGTCAAATGAAGCAGAAGCATCAAGCGTAATTTCAGCATAACCAGAAACATCAGCCTGAGCTGGATAAGGTCCATTTGCATCAGCAGTCGGAGCATCGTTAACAGATGTAATATCAATAAGGACAAGAGCTTCCCCGGAATAATCAAGACCATCGAAAGCCAGATAGCGGAATCTATCCTGTCCATAGAAATTTGCCTCAGGTGTATATGTAAATGAACCATCAGGATTGAAATTCAGATTTCCATGGATGACATTATCTACAAGCGTAGCAGTCAATAAATCTGGCCAACCCCCAGGTACAGAATCAGTATCATTAATCAAAACACCATTTTCAACTGTAACAATCAACTGATCATCTTCACTGATCGAATAATTATCACCATTAGCTACTGGTGGCACATTAGCCATTGAAACAACTTCAACCGTTGCCTCCGCTGATCCAATTCCACCATCGTCATCTGTTACAGTTAATGTCAGGATATGAATACCTACATTAAAGTTAGATGTAAATATGGCATTATTTGAGAGCACATTGTTACCTTCTGCCCACTGATAAGAAATGATTTCACCATCAAAATCATAAGAAACAGAGCCATCAAGTTCAACCTGGGCAAAACCACTCAAATCAGCCTGAGCAACATAAGGTCCACCTGGGACTGCTACTGGAAGCATATTGGTGTATGCATATATTGTAAGATAGAGAGTATCACCTGGTGCTGAATAAGTATATTCATGAACGTAACAGAGGAAATCAGCACTTTGATCCCAGACGGCAAAATAAATAATATCGGAATAATCACCAAGGATGTGAAATGTAGTATTAGCTTCTAAACCATTATTGATAACACTACCTTCACCTCGTGGAATACCATTCAAATCAAATGCACCTACAACATCCCCTGTAGCTGCAGGGAGGTCATCAATAAACACGGTACAAACAGCCGTTGTGAAATCATCCCAGATATTTGGATTTATATACCAGGGATAATCAGGTATATCAGGTCTTTCATAGCGAGTAGCAGCAATTAGCAGTTCGTTGGGTGGATATCCTATATCTTCTCCAGGATTTGTATAAGTTGAGAAAGCTACACTGAGAACCTCGTCATAGCTGGCATCCCAGACAGCAAATCGAACAAGTTCAACAACTTCCCCTTGAATATTCATGGTGACATGAGCACTTATATCGCGTTGTCTTCCATCATCAATATGGTAAACAGTGGCAACTGCTCGACATTGATTGCCAACAAATGCGGCAACTTCGTCACCTATTGCAGCAGGATCACCATCTATCGTTACGATACCATAAGCTACAGTACTGTTGAGATATGTCACAACTTCCCAGGGTCTCGGGAATATTTGAGGAGGAGCAGTCTGTGCTCCAACTGTTACAATAGCTTCATCTGAATCAGTAGCACCAGCATTATCGGTAACAGTCAGATAAACATTGTAAATACCAACAGGGAAGACAACTGTGACAATTTCTCCAATAGCAGAAATCCTGGTTCTGGCAAATGAAGAGGCATTAATCTGCAATTCATCAGGTGGATAGCCAATATCACCTCCCGGATTGGTCATATACGTATTTCCAACCGAGAAAACCTGTTCAATGCTACTATCCCAAACAGCAAATTGAACTTCTTCTACTTCTTCACCTTGAATGTTAAGAGTTATCCTGGCAACTAATTCTCTTTTACTTCTGGACCCAAATCTACTTCCATTATCTAGAACTACATTGGCAACACCTCTGCATTCATTCCCTACAAACGCAGCAACCTGATCGCCAACACCGGCAGGTTGCCCATCAATGGTAACAATACCATAAGCGATAGTACTATTTGTATAAATAACTGGTTGCCATGGACGCGGGAAGATAACAACGCCTCCACCATCCCAGTTCCAATAGTAGCTTACAATCTCTCCATCAAAATCATATGATGCTGAGCCATCCAGAGTTACTTCAGCATACCCATTTTCAGCCTGTTCATAATAATCCCCGCCAGCATT
>CAZAHZ010000344.1:0-3668 GCA_964485055.1 uncultured Candidatus Cloacimonadota bacterium | reverse complement strand
ATGGAGATCGTGGATGAAAAAGGTAAGGCAACTGCGGATAAGGGAATGCTGGTAGGGACTAATTACTATAACTATATGATGCCTCTGATCCGCTATAATACACGGGATGCAGTGCAGCCTTCAAAGGCAGAATGTTCCTGTGGCAGAGCATTCCGCGTGGTGCAGGAGATATTCGGAAAAGAATGTGATGCGATCAGGACGCCGGATGGCAGGATACTGGGAGCGGTGATGTCTCATTCTGTGGATCGGGCAAAGGGAGTTGTCATGTCTCAATGCGTTCAGGATGCTTTGGATCATTTATTAGTCAGGATCGTGGTTGACAGCAGTTATGACAGCGAATCTCAGACAGCTCTGGAAGCAGGACTGCGTAAGCGGATTGGCAGTGAAATGAAACTTGATTTTGAGATCGTTTCACAGTTGGAAAAAACTACCGGTGGGAAGACGCCATTTATTATATCAAAAATCGCCCGCTCGGACTCATAAGGAGAATTAATGGGACAATTAACCCAGGCTGACCTAGTAAAATTAAAAGAGAAAATTTTCAGGCTCAAGCAGGAGAAGGATTATTTTATAATAGTTCATAACTACGTGGATACGGATGTGCAGGATGTAGCTGATTATGTGGGAGATTCTTTGCAGATGGCATTGAAAGCTACGGAATCGGGAGCGGGGAAGATACTGGTGGGCAGTATCAGGATCATGGGCGAATCGGCGAAACTGCTTAATCCTGATAAAAAAGTGTTCATGTCGCATCCTACAGCGGATTGCCGGCTGGCAAATCTGAACAATGTGGAGGAATTGCGAGCACTCAAACGGCGTTATCCTGAAGCGGAAGTGGTCTGTTACGTAAATGCCGCAGCAGGATTACGGGCGGAAAGCACTATCACCTGCACATCGGCTAACTGTGTAAGAATAGTGGAGGCATTACCTGATGACAGCCAGATCATTTTCATACCGGACAGCAATATCGGGAAATGGGTGGAATATCAGACGGGCAGAAAACTGATCATGTTCGACAGCAATTGCTATGTTCACCATCAGATCAGCTTTGAGGAAGCAAAGCGGACGAAAGGACAATTTCCAGATTATTCACTGCTGGCTCATCCCGAATGCAGACTTGATGTTTGTAAATTAGCGGATAAAGTGTGCTCGACCAGTCAGATGATAGACTATGTAAAAGACCATGATGGTGTGATACTCGGAACAGAGACAGGATTATATGACCAATTGCGGAAGCGTTATCCGCATAAGAAACTGGCGCCACTCAGTCCACGAATGATCTGTGAAGATATGAAGCTGATCGGTCTGGCACAGGTTGCAGAGGCTCTTGAAGAAGAATGGTATGAAGTGACCCTGGACCCGTCTGTGGCAAAACAATCCTTAAGCTCTCTGGAGCGGATGTGGGGGATACTCAAGTGACTAACAAGAAAAAAATCCTGAAATTACTGCAACTGGCAGTTACTATCATACTGCTATCCTACCTGATCATCCACTGGGGTTATTCGCTAAAATCGCTGGTGTCAGATGTTCGGGCTCCGATATGGCTACTGCCCTGTGTCATCAGCGCTGCCTTGATCACGCCGCTGCTGGCGGGTTGGCGTTGGAGAACTGTACTTAAAGCGGTTGATGTCACGATACATTTAGGAGAATTGATAAAGATCAATTTTTTATCCATATTCTGGGGAGCCATGCTGCCTTCTTCGGACGGTTTTGCCTTTATCAGAATGGCACTGGTGGCACGCAGCCATCCTGAGATCAAGGAAAAGACGATAGGTTCGATTGTCCTGGAAAAATATTTTGGAGTGTTGATACTTCTGTCAACAGCGCTGGCAGCAGGATTTTTTTTCGATTATCCGCAGGCTGGCAGATTGAGATTTATACTGATCATATTACTTGCAGTTATGCTGGGGCTGGTAGTTTTTGTAGCCTTGATGCCGGGATTGAAAAAGCCGGTAACCGGTAACAGTATATTTCAGCGGGTGCTTCGCTTTGTTCAGATGCTGCTGCTTTCCTGGAAGAATGCACACAAGGGAAGGCTTGCTTTGGCTTGTCTGCTGATTTTGTTGGTGCAGGCAATGGGTTACTTCGTGGTTTTATGGCTTTTCCGGTTTATGGGTCATGATCTGCCGATGATCTATCATCTGAGCCTGATCCCTGTTATCCAGGTAATATCGCTGCTGCCCTTTACGGTGAGTGGCTTTGGCATCAGGGAAGGTGCGTTCCTGTATTTCTATCAGCAACTGGGGATACCGGCTCATTCGCTGATAACATTATCGCTGCTGAATTTCTTTATCCAGACCGGAATTCCGGCTCTTATTGGCGGTGTTTACAGTCTGGCAGTTCACATTTCTCCGCCGGGAAACAGAGCATGACTTCGAGTATTGAATTATCAATAGTAGCCCCGATATTCAATGGGGCTGACACTATTGAAGAATATATTCTGCGGACAGAAAAAGCTCTGGAAACTCTGAATGGATCATATCAGATAATTCTGGTAGATGACGGATCAACGGATGGTTCACTGGAATTGATGAGGACGCTACAAAATGAGCATCAGGCAGTGATAATAATAAAACTGAGAAAAAATTACGGGCAGTCAAATGCCATAGCTGCAGGGCTAACTCAGGCAAAAGGCAGGTACGTTATAGTGATGGATTCCGATCTGCAGGATAAACCGGAAGATATTATCCCGCTCTATAACGAGATTAATCGAGACGGAGCGGATATGATCATTGTTACCAGACCGCAGATAAACAGGTCATGGTGGCGTAATCTCTGTTCGGTTTCCTTTTATTATTTAACCGGTCTTTTGACAGCATTGAGATTTCCTTGCGGTTCGGGCGTGTTCAGGATCATGAGGCAGAAATGTCTTGATCCTCTGGACGAGGCTTTGCGGACTCCCGGTACAGTGCTGAGCTTTATCCACGCTTCGGGATGTACCTGGAAGACAATTTCTTTGCCTCGAGAGGATAATTTTTTAAAGAAAAGTAGTTATACTTTCGGGAAAATGCTGAATCTTGCCCTTAGTCGGATTTTACCTTACAGCCGTCTGAGCCTGAAATGTCTGGGCAGCAATTTTTTCAAGCGTTATATTCCCGAATATTCTATTGAAGCAATATTTCCGGAGCAGCAGGATGAATGAAAAAGTTATTATCATAGGCGGAGAAGGCAATGGCAGCGTTATTGCCGACGCTATCACTGATGCCGGAATGCGGGGCAGCAGTGATGCCCGGATATATGGTTTCCTGAATGACAGGATGAATAAAGGGGAGCAAGTAGCAGGTTACCCGGTGCTGGGTCATTTATCCGATCTGCAATTCTTTCTGGAGGAGGGATACCGGTTCGTGTTCACCATATACCGCATTGATGGGCAAAAAGAACGGCTGGAACTCTTCCGTAACCTGAAAATACCGCTGGAATCTCTGTTTACGTTTATCCATCCGCAGGCGTATGTGACTCCTTCTGCCAGGATTGGAAGAGGTTCTATTATCATGCCTCAGGTTTCGGTATCGTCAGAAGCCATTATCGGCAATTGCTGTCTGGTGATGGTAAATTCTTCTGTGGGGCATAATAGCGTGGTGGCTTCTCATTGTCATCTGGCTGCTCAAAGCTGTCTCAGCTCGCATGTTCAGCTTGAAGAAGGCGTTCACATCGGGCTTAATGCCACG
>CAZAHZ010000343.1:0-3693 GCA_964485055.1 uncultured Candidatus Cloacimonadota bacterium | reverse complement strand
TATTTCACGCTTACTGTATTTGATCTCCAGTTTGAGGGCTTGCAGCAATTCGCCGGTTTTTTTTAACAGACTTCGCCGCCCCGGCTTGGCGATACGGCACACCTGCATAGTGATCGTGCTGCCACCGGCAACAACTTCTCCGGCTCGGATATTTTTTAATAATGCCTTGCAGATTGACAGAGGATTGAAGCCGGGATGCCAGAAGAAATAGCGGTCTTCGTAGGTTAAAACCGCTTTCTCCAGCTTAGGTGGGATTTCAGTAGTCTGAGGAGAAAAACACCACTGCTCATCCTGATTAAGAAATGAGCGTAAAATTCTACCTTGATGGTCATAAACTATCTTGCCATATATATTAAGGTGCTGAGAAGCATCAGGGATGATCACATAGATCAGACTCATGCCTAACAGGAGAATAATTATACTTCTCAGCCAGACTTTCAGTTTTTTATTCATAGTAAGCAAAGAGAAATTAAATCGTGAATAGGGCAACAGTTTTTTTGGTGAGGGGTAAGATGAGGATGGTTGAAGAAATTTAGAGATTTTTTTGAAAGGAATTCTGATCATTAAAGAAAAAAAAATGGACAATTAGATGTATGAAATAAATATTCGCAAATTGAGGGAAATATAAGGACAGCGAGGTAAAAATGCGAATCCGGATAATAATTTTTATGCTGATACTGGCAATCCTGGTGCAGCTTTCAAGCAGGAGTATAAATGAGCCTGCCGGAGGTAAGAAGCTTGATCTATTGCATTATCATAATGTAGGTAATATCTGGTTACGGGTAAGTAATTACGGATTTTTTGGTTCGGGCAAGGACATCACGCCGCGTTATCCCTCACTGGAATATCCGGGTGGCAGTGGGATAGATTATCTGTTTCGGGGTTCGCTGTGGTTTGGAGCGAAGAAAATCCGGCGGGATCCATTTGGCAGAAAATTATATTGGGAAGAAAATCCAGAAGATCAGTATGACGTGGTGACCGCAACCAGTCCTGATTGGACGCCATTTCTCGAACTGGTAATAGATACTCTGGTGACCGTGGGTTATGATGGGGATTATGATATCAAGGAGATGCTGCCGGCTTATAATCCACTGGAAACTTCACCCCTGGGAGAGCAATACGGTATCTATAATTCGCAGGATATAACCATGACTACCTCGATCCGTCAGCAGAGAAGAGGTGAAGATGATGACGGAGACGGCAGGATAGATGAGGATCCGATCGGTTATGCATTTCCCTTTAGACAAGGCGATGAGCTTCCAGCGGTATTCAGTGATTATGGCAGTTACTGGCTGCATCAAGTGAGTATTAATGATTTTGGACCTGTGGTAGATAATGTAGATATCTGGTTTCCTTTGGGATTTGTGGATTTATCGGATCAGAGTAATGATCTGTATAATTTTACGCAGCCTAATGATGATGATGGGGATGGATTGATTGATGAAGATGGCTATCCGGTTTCTGAGCAGGATTTTATAGGCTATTATTATGATTACAGTCCCTTTGGGACGCAGACAGAACGAGACTGGGGTAGTGATAAGGAATATGGCGATCATATTCCCTTGAAGATACGGGTTCGACAAATGAGTTATCAATGGAGTTATGAGCATATAAAAAATCTGGTTTACGTGGAATTTGACGTGACAAATATGAATTTCAGCTCTACTTATCAGGACACGCTATTTGATTGTGCAATGGGGGTCTATATGGATTCTGATGTGGGACCACAGGCTTGGGATGCCATCTATGCAGATGATGTGAGTTCTTATGTTCGTGGTCCGGGTTATGAATTTGCCTATACTTATGATCTGGATGGGGATAGTGGATTATCGGAAGGAAGAGTTGGTTCGAGAGTCTGTACTCCTGATCCAGACCAGCTTGAATTTGCCTGCTGGACGTGGGACAGCGGAGATGGACCTGATGATCTTCATCCTTTGGATATCAATGCCTCTACAACAGCAAATGAGAAATACTGGTTATTGACCAATTTTAAAAATCCTAATGATGATTATTATACATCGTTGAGGCAGTTCCCCAATACACAGATAAATTCCGGAGGATTAGATACACGTTACCTGTTTGGATTTTATGGAGCTCAGGAACATACTGGAGATACGGATAAACCTGGGGAAGAAGGGTACGGGACAGCAGATTATCTGGAGACAGATGAATATGGCAATTATTTCAAGCGATGGAATTTACCACCGGGCAAAACCATGAAGATAGTGATCGCCGTATTTCCGGGAGATGATCTTTTGAGCCTGAAGCAGACTTCCATTCATGCCAAGGATACTTATGGAGAGGCACAGAACCTGGTGACTGTGACGCAACCGGATACATTTATTCATTATATTCCGCCGGAACCGCCGGAAATTCCGATGATGTTTGCCGAATTGGTGGAAGATGGACGGGCAATAGACGTTTACTGGGATAACCGTTCGGAAATAGACAATGTGGATACCAAGACAGTTAAACCACAACAGATAGGCTGGCAGGTTGCGGATTCATTATCAAGCCTGGATAGTTATATCAGTGAGTGGTCAGCAATAGAAGCAAATTGCCCGCATCAATTTGCGCCTTATATCTGGGATGCCGATCTGGAGATTTATACATCAGAAGAGACAAACCGTAATGAAAATGCATATCTTAATCCCTGGACGGGTTATCGTCTGCGTCATGATTTTCAGGGATATTCGTTATGGGGAAGAACAGGCAGCGGGTCTCAGGAATACTGGATGTTGAAGAAACGTTGGGATAAAGTTGATACTGAGAAGGATTATGAAGACTATATGACAAATTACGGTACGAACCAGTTTATAGATTTCGGAGGAGAGACGGGATTGGAGAGAGGATTACCTAATGAACGGATTATTGAAGAAGATGACCTCAATTATTACCATTTTAATGAAAATTATGAATTAGTGCAATATACAGAAGCAGATTTGAATAATGGGATAACAATAGCCGGAGAACCTATCTATAACTGGACAGTAACAGATGAAGATGCTCAACAGGCAGCGACAGGCAAAAGCTTTGATGAGCAGGCATTGATCTATTGTGATCCGCAGTTACGTGAGGATATTTATCTGGAGATATACGATGACAGATTGTTGCCTCTGGAGGGGCATCTGGGGCAATCATATATAGGTGATGAGGAACGGGTGGCAGCTTTACGTCGTGACCGAATGAGCCGTAGATATTATCATGAGACAATATATAATCCACCAAAAGGAATAGAGTATTATGTGGCGGTTTCCGCCTGGGACCGTGGAATGCCATCATTGAATATCCCTGTTCTGGAATCAGCACGAGATGCCGATGCCAACATGAAGATATTCTTCCCGGGTTCACAGGCGCAAGATAATCTGGATAATATTTATGTAGTTCCCAATCCTTATATCAGTCACAGCAAGTTTGATGGCAAAAAAGACAATGATAATAAGGGAGATAAAAGCCGGCGGTTGTGGTTTGTCAACTTGCCTCAGCGTTGTACAATCAAAATATGGACCCTGGCAGGCGATCTGGTGGACATCATCGAGCATGACGGCGATAATAATTATCAGGATATCATTAATGTTTCCAAAGCAGCAATGGAAGCACAGGCTGCCGGAGGTCTGGAGCCTTGGGATATCTTGACTCGCTATAATCAGATACCAGCACCCGGAGTATATTTATACAGCGTTCACGATAAAA
>CAZAHZ010000342.1:0-3698 GCA_964485055.1 uncultured Candidatus Cloacimonadota bacterium | reverse complement strand
ATAATGTAAGAGAAGGCGGCCAAGTTCAACCCCTGCTTGTTCCGGCAGGAACTCCCCTGGAGCACACTGACGCTGCGCGATCAGGTGCGAAGCAGATTCGTTAGACCATTTTTTACTAAGAAATTGCATCCTGTGTTCATATGATACTATTTTATCAGCAAACACTTTTTCGTCTGGGTAAAGTCTCCTGCCTGGATTTTGTAGAAATAAACACCAGAAGGTAGAAAATAGGCATCCCAAGAGATAGTATAAAATCCTGGTTCTTGTTTCTGATTGACAAGTGTCTCAATTACCTGACCGTTCAAGTTATAAATAGCCATAGTAACATTAGATGCTTTTCGGATATAATATCTAATGGTCGCCATTGAATTAAAAGGATTGGGATAATTTTGATACAAAATATATTCCTTCGGTAAATTTAAATCTGCACTTATACTAGTAACTGTAGAATAAATATTAATATAGTCCCAATTATTTATAATATATGATGGCCATACAGCTCCTCCAATAGCGATATATGAACCCAAAGGAATGTTTTGTGTTATTTCAAATTCTTCTACATTCCACTGATACATTGGATAATCACGAGCAGCAAATAGAGATTGAATGGTTTCGTTAGGTAAGTTTGACTGCTCAGTAGGAACTGAATTCAGAAATAAAACAGAGCCACCATCAGAATTTTCAGAGTTATCATAGAGACCAGATGACTCATAGTACCATTTTGCTTTAAGAATTGAACCAATTGGAATTGATTTAGTAAGCTGTTTATAAGTATAAAAAACACCAGGCGAACCAGACATATTAAAAATACAAACATTTTCTCCATCGAAAATACCTGAAGAAAAAGAACCATTTCCCTGATATAATTTATCGTACCATCCATCATCAGTGTCAAAATTGTCTTCCCAAATAACAGAATATTGTGAATCGGAAGGTTTCGTAATAAGTGACCACACAGGCCCTTGAGTAGTTGACTGACCATCAGTAGCTGCAACTGACCATAGATATGAAGAATCTGGTTTAAGTCCGCTAATTTGTATGGAATTATTAGTAATGTCTGAGGCATAGACTCCTATCATATCCGATGATCCACCCAAGTAAAATGTATATTTCAAACTATGCCCGTCTGGATCACTACAAGACCATGAAAAAGAGAGCGATGTATCTAAATCTGAAGCGCCATCTTCTGGTGCGGAATATAAAGGAATATCGGGAGGATTATTGTTTGTATATTCAGGAAAGGATTCTCCTTCGGGCGATTCTGAAATTGCAGTTATTTTATTATTATTACTTACAAAAACTGTATTATTTGGCCCAAAAGCTGTATAGCCACCATCAGTATTGAAATATCTTTCCCAAAGCTTCGTATATGACGAACCATTATCATGATATGCGTATAAGGTATATGTATCATCTTCCGAGCCGTTTTCCCTCTGTATTGTAAAGCATACATCACTATGATTGTCAACGTATATCTCTCTAATATTATCATAATCAGTCAAAGTAAAAGGTATCTCCCACTTTTTATTTCCATCAGGATAAAGTGCAGATATTACTTGCTGTGTCTCACTAATCCAATGACTAATATATATAGAACCATCATTCCCGATGGCTGGTGATTCAGTTATAGTTGACCATTCATTATCAAATATTTCATTAAGAGAAAAATTATTATTTGGATCAAGTTCATATAATTTTGTCCTTTTTCCAAAATAGACTTTTCCATCTTGAGCAATTGATGGAATACCTAAATGTCTAGAACTATAAGGAATGTCAGAAAATTCTTTAGAATTCAAAACTGTGCCGGAAATTCTATCAATTGTTAGAAAAAATGATTTTTTATCGATAGTGTTCCAATAAGATGTATATACCTTATTATTAGAAGCATCAATTGCAGGAGTTCCTCTTACAAACCAGCAATCATTTGGTGCATCGATACACCAATTAACTTGACCGTTTTCATTTAAACAATAAAACTTATACCAAGTTGAAACATACAGATTATTATCTGAATCAATTTTAATATCTCCAACAAATTCTTCACCAGATGCATTTTGAAATATCTTTTTAACGCTCAAAGAATCTTGGTTTATTAAATAAATTTTCCCTTCTTGTGTAGTAACATAAACATCAGCATCTAAATTTTGAGCAGGGTGTGAAATTCCATTTACTTCCTCAGATATTACAATTTCAGAAGTTTTAACACCATTCTCATTGATAAATTGAATTGCAGGATGGTAGACATCATTTAAAAGTAATGGATTAATAGATGAAATTATCATTGATGATTTACCTACAACTAAACCATCAAATCTATAGCTAGCATCACACGTAATATGCCACTTTTTTTCATTTTTTAAAGGAATAGAATATATAGTTCTTCGAGTATTTTTCTCGTCTGCTGCGTATTGAGCCCATCCAGGATAAGGACAAATATCATAGACAGCCCATCCCATAGAATTAAATTCATACTGCGTATCAAGTGAAGGTGGTATATACCATGTATCTTCGCTTGTACCCGACCATCCCATATTCACATGAAATGAATTATCGCTGGAATTGTATCCATCAAAAACGACAGAGTGGTGATGATCTGATGTGTAATTATGAATAGATACTTGTACTGGCCATCCATTAATAATGTTATTAATAATATTGTCATAACAATTATCCCATCTACCATAATTTGCTGAACCAAAGCCTAAATCCCTATAAACGTCATCACTTTGACCTGCTCCTGAACCGGACGATGAATAGTTCATTTTATGCTTAATACCTATTCCAAAGCAGAAATATCCTAACTCAGTCTCGGAAAAATTATATTGAATTGATGACAAGCTTGAGTTTAGTTCAGAAAATGAAGGAAAATCAGATTGACTAGCATCATTAGGAATAGAGATGTTTCCATTTTTACCTTTCGAAACATAGGAATCGTTATCAATATCAAAAACAATATGAGTAGGAAATTGCCAATAATTCATAATCTGACCTGTAGCAGTAGCTACACATCCAACAACAGACCTATTACCTTCTGGATCAACAGGACAAAAATCGTTATAAAAACCACTCTGATACCAATTAGTTGTTAATAATGGACCATAAACTTCGCCTAATGAAATAGAATAATTTAAATCACCTGTAGTAATTAATGATTCCCATAACTCATTATTGCCTATAAGCTGTTTTTGAAGAAATTTCCTTTCAACATTTTTTATTCTTGATTCCAAGTCCCATTTAACAAGATGAAGTAAGATATTACCAGTTGACTCTTTAAAATTGAAATTACCTTTTTTCGAATATGCAATTATTGGGGATAATTCCGTACGATTTGAAAGGATTATATATCCTTCCGGTTTTAAGTTTACAACATTACCAATATACTGGCCTTTCTCACTAATCAATACTGCCGTTGTGTCTAATTCATACCCTTTAAAATTTAAACTGATAAAAGATTGAGCTGCTGTTTTAACTAATTCAGGATTAATTTCTTCACTATAAGAAACGCTTAATGTTACAAAAGAACAAAGAATAACTGTTAAACAAATAGAAATTATTTGCCAACTGATTCCTAAGAGAAATTTCTGATTACTGAACAATTGCTTTTTCATAATTCCGTCCTCCTTGATTATTTTTAGTCTTTATAAGGTCTAACGGATAAGGTATCAGCCACCGAAAAAGAGGCGAAGTGAGCCGGTTGG
>CAZAHZ010000341.1:0-3707 GCA_964485055.1 uncultured Candidatus Cloacimonadota bacterium | reverse complement strand
GTGGTACACTTTTCAATTAAAATACTGGACACTTTTGAATAAGTATTTACACAAAATGCAGGAATGCTTTTATTATGATCATAATTTATCTCCTGAATTACACATTTTTATATCAATAGATATGTCAAATGATATGCTTTTTTATCTGGCATCCTCCCCCGAAATTTTAAAAATATTTCCTCTATCATACGGGCAGACCCATGTGTCTGCCCGTATATTACCTGAATTCCAGCTAATTTGCGATAGCATTGAAACGTGAAAAGACGGCAGACACATGGGTCTGCCCCTACATCTTGTAGTAACATAACTATTTGTGTAATATAACAATATCTATATCTGGATGGGAAAAAAGGGTGGATGCCTGATAATCTTTTTTATCTCACATATAATGGTAAAAAAATACTAAAATGAAAGGGCAGACATGTTTGTCTGCCCTTTATATATTTGACTTAACAATTTACCGTAACAATATCATCCTTCCAGCTTTACTGGTGACACCTTCTCCGGTCAGGCGATAAAGATATATTCCTGCACCAACAGGTTTTCCTGCTTCATTATGGCAATCCCATTCCACTTCGCTTCTGGTAGCCGGCAGCGTTCTCACTTTCTGTCCGCGGATATTAAAGATCTCGATCTCTGCAGTTTCCACACCCCGTGGCAGATCACATTTCAAAATCGTGCTGCCCATAAAAGGATTAGGGTAATTACTTAATTTAACGCTATTGCTACCTGTTATTTCTTCATTTTCTGCTGGTAATATTGCCAGATCGAGCTTTTGAATATAGATACTGGGATCGGTAGCCGGATAAAATTCACCTCGCTCATCACCCCACAGCACGATACTATTCCCGGCTTCATCTATCACGCAATCCTCCAGCTTCTGCATGTGTCGCTGATCACATACGGCAATACCCTCTTCCGGCACATTTTCCGCCAGACTGCCATCCGTATAATATATTTTGGCATAGACATCATGTAAATTATTATCAGACCAGTAAACTACGATGACATCTTCCCAGATACTAAAGCAGGAACTTATGGAGGAATACTGCGAGGTCTGAATAGTCAATTCCGAATCCCACTGGGCATTGCCATATAGATCATATCTGGCAAGTTGAAGTTCTGAAGTTTCATGGTTTTCAAAGAGTATATACAGGTTTTCTTCATAGAATTCCACATCCCTGATTGTTATTTCACCGGTAATATATTCCTGTCCACCATCTTCCCAGAGTATTTCTCCATCATTGCTCACATATTGTCCGTAAACTGAGTGAATAGGATAATTGTATTCCTCCCAGAAGATCAGCAGTCCTCCCTCGAATTCTTCTACTATTTTAACTGATAGGTAAAGATTATCAGTTATCACTAATCCATCTTCTTCCCAACCCGGAGCTGCCTGTCCATTCTCATCCAATCTCAGCACATTTAGATATTTACTGGGAGAAATATAATGAGTCCAGATAATTTTATCATCTTTCAGGTAAACTGATTCAAATACTTCACCATCATATTCCTGGACTATTGCTCCTCCGTTCCAGATTGGAGCATTATTAATTATCCGCTCAGCTTTTAAGGTTGAAATTGGATTCATAAAATCACCATTAGATTCAGTCCAGGCTGCTGAAAATCCCCCCTGGTATTTATCAATGGCAATGGTATTGTAAGGACCGTAGTTTTCTCCCAGCAGAAGACCGCTGTCTCCTAACAGTCTATTGCCTGCCAGATCCATGATCTGCACGCCACAAGCTACTGACCCGGTATTATACGAAAGCAGGTATGCTGTGCAAAATGTTTCTCCATCCTCACTAAAGCAGGTTTCCGTAATCTCTTGATCTTGATCCGGTTCGGTTGTGAGTGCCCGCCCATTATCAGCAAAGTTACATTCTCCTGTGGCATTATTAACCGATTGAACATATACTTGATCTTTTTCAGCCCGAGAATCAGTCCAGAAAACAATTGAAGTTTCACCATTTGCCACCAGCCTGGGATTATAATCAGCATGTCCAGCCAGCACACTCCAAAGAGTGATCCCATTAACGGGTAAAAGAAAGTTATCTTCAGCATCCATTTTCTGCATTTTGATCTTATCATTTTGGTCACTGGTTTCCCACCAGAATACACTGATACAATCATCATCCACGAGTCCTATATTTTGCTGTAACCTATCACTATTTAACTCACTTAGCACTAACGGGATTTCCCCTGTCAAGGTGTTTCCCTGGCTGTCAAGATGTTGATAAAGCAAACCGCAGCCTTCAGCCATATTGCCCAGCCAAAAAATACAAAGTCCGCCATTTTCGTCGGGCAGGGAACTAATTCTTACGCTGTATGGTATCTGATTATCTATAATTACACCATTTTCTCCCCATTCCGGTTCCCCGCCTATTTCTATTTTTTGTGCTGTCAGCCTGTCAAACTCCGAACATGTCTCATCGTAGATCAAGCCCAATTTTCCATCCGAAGTTCTCACTGCTGATAACATGCTTGTATTAAGGTCATCAGCAATTTCACCTACTATCTGAAGTTCAGGGAATAATAGATCACCATTATAATCTATCACAGTCGCCAGATATTGGTTATCCTGACGCACAATCAAAGCATATTCTCCGTAATTCCAGGATAATAGATTCAAATTGTGTACCATGATGGGATTTTGCAGCGTTACGCCACCAACACCCCAGTGAATATTTGCCTGATTGTCACATCTTTGCAGATGTATATCATGATCCTGAGAGACCTCAAAAGCTATAATGATACCTCCAAAACCATCAGGTATCAATTTAGGCATATAAATAAAAGACCCTGGCATGATCACTTCTCCACTGCTCGACCATCCTGTTCCCGCACTACCGTCAGCTTCCAGGTATAAACCATATAAAGCACCGTTTAAGCCATTTCTTACCCAGACCAGATATACTCCCCCTGCTTCATCAGCAACTATATTCAGAGGAGTGTAATCATTATCAACTTCCATGGCAATAGTCACGCCATCACTTCCCCAGAGCCTGTTACCAGCTGTATCCACTCGCTGACAACGGATCAAAGTGGGATTATCCAGTTCATACCAGGCAACCACGACATCGCCATCAGAAGTCTCCGTGATCACTTCGCCGTTAGGATAATAGCAATTTCCACTTACCACTCTCACAGGTTCTTCCCATAGGCAATCTCCTGCTTCAGAGATTTTCTGAAGCTTCATCTCCTGTTCGCCTCCCGCGGCATCGCTCCAGACTGTCATATAGCCGCCACCGGACAAAGCTGTTACCGAGCCTGAGTAATTGAGATTGGTCTCCTGCCTTACGGCTTTGCCATTATCTTCCCAGCAGATATAACCATTCAACCCCATAAAGAGTAACAAAACTATAAAAACAAATAACTTTTTCATTTCCTCCTCCTGAAAATCACAATTTACCGCAGCAGGATCATCCTTCCAGCTTTACTGGTGACACCTTCTCCTGCCAGGCGATAAAGATATATACCCGCACCAACAGGTTTTCCTGTTTCATTACGGCAATCCCATTCCACTTCGCTTCTGGTTGCCGGCAGCGTTCTCACTTTCTGTCCGCGGATATTAAAGATCTCGATCTCTGCAGTTTCCACACCTCTTGGCAGATCACACTTCAAAATTGTGCTGCCTATAAAAGGATTAGGGTAATTACTTATATTGACGATATTACTCCCGGTTATTTCTTCTTCATTAACCGGTA
>CAZAHZ010000340.1:0-3712 GCA_964485055.1 uncultured Candidatus Cloacimonadota bacterium | reverse complement strand
TCTCGCCTTGATATAATTCAAAATTACTTCGTCAAATTGTTATACCTATTTATGATGCAATGCTTATCAGTTATTATTGATATCTACCTCTACTCTACCACGTCTGATTTAGTGGCAAAAGTAACTTCAAATTACAACAGGGGAATTTTGTTATCAATTCTTGGTAGTCATTTCGTACTAACCTGGCATTATTGAGCCTTCCGCCATAGTGAATTCCTTTCAAGGATAAATAAACCTTATGGATTGAGCAACCTCTAACTAAATGTTTTAAAAGGCATCCCCCCATTTTATATCAGCCAGATATAGATATTGTTATATTACACAAATAGTTATGTTACCACAAGATGTACGGGCTGACCCATGTGTCTGCCCTCTTTGCATGTTTCTAAGTAAGCATTTTATAGCTGGGATCCAGCTTATACAAGGGCAGACACATGGGTCTGCCCGTACGGTAGAGGAAATATTTTTTAAATTCCGGGGGAATGCCGGTTTTTCAATTAAATGTTTGACAATTAATAAAGGAAAATTGAAGTTCGGAAAGTGATGAAATTATTATTTCTGGCAGGTATTATATGATTAGAAAATATTTAGAGTTAATAACAAGGAAATATTTGCTTGGTGATGCCCGGGAAGAATCTTATTATGAAGTTCTGAGCCAGTTTCTATATGAATTTGCTGAGGCTAATGGGTATAAAATTGATATAACAACTTTGCCGAAAGCGACGGAGGCTGGTAATCCTGATTTTAGAGTGTGGGACGGAAAGGCGCATGTAACCGGATATATTGAGGCAAAAGTACCTACTGTCGAGAATCTGGATAATATCCAGGTGAGTGAGCAGTTAGAAAGATATATTGGAACTTTTCCCAATGTGTTATTGACAAATTTCCATGAATTCCGTTTATTCAGGGATGGCAATCTGATAGAGCGGGTTTCGGTGGCGCGGTTTTTTACTATCAGTGAATTACGGCATGTACCGGAGCCAGAGAAAGTAGAGGATTTTAATAATCTTTTACATAAATTCCTTTCCTTCCGCCTACCGCGGTTGACGAGTGCTGCGGCGTTGGCTATAGAACTTGCAAAGCGAACGCGTTTTCTGCGTGATGAAGTGATCAAGATTGAGCTGGAAGAGGAAGCGAGGAAGGATAAAAAGCCGATAACCGGCTTTTATGAGGCATTTCATGAGTATTTAATAAAGTCAATTACCAAAGAGGAATTTGCTGATCTTTATTCGCAAACACTTACATATGGATTGTTTGCTTCTCGGACAAGGTCAGATGGTGAATTTAACAGGGAGACAGCATATCGCTATATACCGCATACTATTGGGATATTGCGAGAAATTTTCAGTTTTATTTCGCTGGAAGAACCACCGCCTGCTTTAAAGGTGCTGGTTGATGATATTGCGGAAATATTACATGTCACTGATGTGAATAAGATACTTAAGCAGTATTATAAAGATGGTAAAGGAAATGATCCAATTATTCACTTTTATGAAACTTTCCTGAAAGAATATGACCCTTCTATTCGAGTAAGTAGAGGAGTTTATTATACACCGGAACCGGTGGTGAAGTATATTGTGAAATCATTGCATGAGATCTTGAAAAGTGAATTTGATCTGGGAGACGGGCTGGCAGCGGAAAATGTAACAGTACTTGATCCGGCAGCAGGAACATTGACCTTTCCGGCAGAAGCTATAAAAGTTGCAGTAGCTGAATACAGCAAATATGGTAAAGGAGGGATGCAGAGCTTCATCAGGGATAAAATTCTAAAAAATTATTATGCTTTTGAACTGATGATGGCGCCTTATGCCATCGGTCATTTAAAAATGGGCTTCATTTTTGAAGAACTGGGTTTTACAATGTGCGATGATGATAGGTTTAAATTGTATCTGACGAATACACTGGAGATGGAAGAAAGGGAACAAGTAAATTTACCATTTTATAGTTCACTGGCAGAAGAAAATCATGAGGCGCTGGTAGTGAAACGCGATATGCCGGTGCTGGTGATCATGGGTAATCCGCCATATTCAGGTATTTCAAGCAATAATAACGAATGGACTGAAAATCTGATGAAAACAAATATTGATGGTGCACAGAGTTATTACACAGTGGATGGTAAGGATCTGGGAGAGCGAAATCCTAAATGGTTACAGGATGACTATGTTAAGTTTTTGCGTTTTGCTCAGTGGAAAATCCAGAAGGCAGGAAAGGGAGTGGTGGGAATTATCACTAATCATAGTTACCTGGATAATCCTACTTTTCGAGGGATGCGGCAAAGTCTCTTAAAAACATTTGATAAGGTTTATATCATAAATCTGCATGGTAATAGTGTCAAAAGGGAGAGTTGCTCAGATGGCAGTAAAGATGAGAATGTTTTTGATATTAAGCAGGGTGTGGCGATAGCACTTTTTATCAAGACAAGTAAAGCAATAGAAAATAAGGCATATTATTATGATATTTTTGGATTGAGAAAGGATAAATATAACTGGTTAGAAAAAGAAAGTATTAAAACAACCGATTTTGAAGAATTAAATCCAGCTTCACCCTATTATTTTATGATTAGGCGAGACACAGAAAAAATCAAAAATTATCTGGAATGGGATAAAGTAAATGAGGTATTTCCAGTAAACAGTGTGGGGATAGTGACTGCGAGGGATAATTTAACTATACATTTTAGTAAAGCATCTTTAAAAAATACTGTCTATAAATTTTCAAAATATGATGTTGAGTTAGCTCGCATGGCATACAGTCTAGGAAAAGATGCAAGAGATTGGAAGATTAAATTAGCTCAAGAGGATCTGAATAGGAATAAAATAAACGACAATCATTTTAATCAAATTTTATATAGACCCTTTGATAGCAGATGGACTTATTATACTGGAAAAACAAAAGGATTTCACTGTATGCCAAGAAATAACATAATGCGTCATATGTTAAATAGTAAAAACTTAGGTTTAGTAATTGGCAGACAGGGTCAGGTAGTCGGAGATAGTCTATGGAATTTATCATTTATTACTGATAAAATAACTGACTTCAATTTGTTTTACAGAGGAGGAGGTGTACTTCTACCTTTGTATATATACAGGGATAATGATACAGAAGATATATTTGAGCGAATGGAACCAGAGAGGAAAGCAAACATAGCACCGGAAATACTGGAGAGGTTAACTGGATTTTATGGAAAGGAACCTGAGCCGGAAGCGATTTTGTATTATATATACGGGATTTTTTATAGTAATATATACCGCAAGAAGTACTGGGAGTATTTGAAAATAGATTTTCCGCGGGTGCCTTTTACAAAAGAGCGGGAATTATTTTATAAAATGGCAGCGCAGGGGGAAAGGCTGATAAGTTTGCATCTTATGCAGAGCAGGGAACTGGAACCGCCAGTGGTGCGTTATGAAGGCGTTGGCACTAATGATGTAATCGAGATAATTCAATATATAGACGGACGGGTTTATATCAATACAGAGAAATATTTTGAAGGAATTATGCCGGAAGTGTGGAATTATCAGATTGGTGGTTATCAGGTGTTGAGAAAATATCTGCATGACAGGAAGGGGCGGAATATGGAAGATGCCAGGCATTATTGCCGGGTAGCTACGGCACTGTCGCTGACTATAGAAATCCAGAAGGAGATAGATATAATTTTTGAGGAATGTCCATAGTACTCGAAAAGTGTACCATTATTTCGGTTGAAAAGTGTACCACC
>CAZAHZ010000339.1:0-3733 GCA_964485055.1 uncultured Candidatus Cloacimonadota bacterium | reverse complement strand
AGAATTTAAAAGAACAAGTTAAAAGTTATAGATATTTATGAGGTGATGCTTATTATGAGTATCTTATGGATAGACGGATTTTTTCTCTTTACTATCTTTCTGCTTTTTAAATATTTCACTTCATGGAGATACTGATATTTTGCCTTGTCTTTTTGTGCTTTGCTATCCTGAAAATCGGGAAAGTATCTGTTCTGGAACGTAAGATAGCTCAGATGCTGATGATCGGATTTTATGGCGACGACCTTTCCGGTAATCCGGAATTCATTGAAACTCTGATCAGATATAATCCCGGAGGAGTCATTCTCTATAATCGCCCTGGTCATCCCGGCTCAGGTAATATCACATCGAGAGAACAATTACGCCACCTCACATCTACTCTTCAGCAATATTCCTCAACCCCTCTATTCATTGCTGTAGATCAGGAAGGTGGAAATGTTTCACGTCTGAAACCTGAACATGGATTCTGTAAAACGGTTACCGCCAGGTTTATTGGTGAGATCAATCTTGAAGAAGAAACTGCCCGGTGGGCAGAAACAATCGCTCTTGACCTAGCAAAAAGCGGCATTAATCTCAATCTTGCTCCTGTTATTGATTTGAATTTCTATAATTTATCCCCAGCCATCGGTAAATATGACCGCTGCTTTTCTGACGCTCCTACTATAGTGACCAAACATGCAGAAATCTTCTGCCGGATTATGGCAAAACATAAGATTTATTCCTGTCTTAAACATTTTCCCGGTCATGGCTCAGCTAAAACCGATACTCATCTGGCTACTTCGGATATTTCCAGCACCTGGAAACCGGAAGAACTGGAGCCTTACCGCCAATTGATCACCCGAAATGCTGCCGATCTGATCATGGTCTGCCATGTCCATAATCATAAACTTGATGAATTATATCCTGCTTCCCTCAGTAAATCTTTTATTACTGGTCTTTTACGTCAGGAATTAGGCTGGCAGGGAGTGGTTATAACTGATGACCTGCAAATGAAAGCAGTAGCCGATTATTATTTTATAAACGATATGCTAAGCATGGCTATTCTTGCCGGAAATGACCTGCTTCTCTTTGGTAATAGCAAACTCACTGACCATATTGATATTGCTCAACTGGTTAAAATCATCAAAAAACTCGTCATCAGCGGTGAAATACCTGAGTCAATTATAAATCGGGCCTACGAAAAGATATGCAGACTTAAAGCCAAATTTATTGACATTTAAGAAGTATATTCGGATTTTAACCCAAGCGTGAGGTAGAATGACAAAGAAGAAATTTGATTTTGGTCCGTATTTATATTTACTTCCGGCATTACTGATTGTGGTAGTGTTCCGGTTGCTTCCTATTGTTCTCTCTTTCCTGGTCAGTTTCTTTGAGTGGAATATCAATGGTGCCGGTGATTTTGTCGGTTTGAAGAATTATACCCGGCTGTTCGTTGATCCCCTGTTCTGGCAATCTATGCTGAACACCTTCTATCTGGTGATATTTGTTGTCCCTCTCAGTCTTATCCTCTCGCTGGTTTTTGCCAATTTCCTCAATAATATCACCCGCTTACGGGCTTTCTTCAGAACCATCTATTATATACCCACGGTCACTTCCATGGTCGCCGTATCCATCGTCTGGAAAATCATCTTCAATCAGCAGACCGGATTAATGAATTATCTGCTCGGTTTGATTGGTATAAAACCCCTCGGCTGGCTCGCAGAAAGCAGAGGTATTTTCCAACTGATATTCGGAGAAGGGCTACCTGCCTGGGCTGGTGGTCCATCGCTCGCTCTCTTCTCTATCATTATTCTCACTATCTGGAAAGGGCTGGGATATAATACAATTATCTATCTCGCAGGTCTCCAGAATATTCCCGAAACATACTATGAAGCTGCCTCCATTGATGGTGCCAGCAAATTCACCAAATTCTACAAGATCACTCTCCCCCTCGTCTCGCCCACTTCTTTCTACGTGCTTATGATGACCACTATCACCACATTCCAGGTCTTTTCCCAGATATACTTGATGACCGGTCCTCCTGTCGGCGGACCTCTCGGCACTACAAAGGTCATCGTGTATTATCTCTTTGAACAGGGCTTTGGAGAAAGTCAAAATCTCAGCTATGCCAGTGCTATCGCCCTGATAGTCTTCTTCATTATTCTCGGTCTCACACTCCTGCAAAGACGACTTGAGAAAAAAGTCCATTATTAAGAGGAACCCATGAAAGATAAAAAAATCATCACTTATATCATCCTGGGACTTTGCGGGATATTTCTGATTATGCCCTTTGCCTGGATGATTTCAACTTCTGTTAAATCTCAGCAGGAAATCAATAAAGGCAACACGGGCTTCATCCCTTATGTAGAAGATGATTATCTTGATCTCACGGGTGACGGTGAATTGATGCGCTGCAAAATTCTCAAACCTGCCGGTGACAGTGTTTGGGTTAATATCTTTGATGAAGAAGGCGCTATTGTAACTTCCTACCTCAAAGTCCCGGTTTCGGCTATTACTCATAAAAAAAATATTAAATTCTTTTTCTCAAATTTTTCCGAAGCCTGGAACAAAGTTCCCTTTGGCAGATATTTTCTTAATACTGTTATTGTCAGTTGCACCTGCGTTTTTGGCGTTCTCGTCACAGGCTGCCTTGCTGCTTATGCCTTTGCCCGAATGAAATTCTATGGCAAAGAAATTCTCTTGCACCTCTTTCTTTCCATGATGATGGTGCCTCAATCCGTCTATATGATCCCCTCGTATATTGTACTCCACAAAGTCGGCTGGCTCGATACTTATTATGCCCTTATCATTCCCTGGCTCGCTAATATTTTTACTATCTTCCTGCTGCGCCAGCAATTCAAATCTCTGCCACAGGAACTCTTTGACGCTGCCTCAATTGATGGCTGCAGCAGATTCGGGGCTCTCTGGCGAATCGTGCTCCCTCTTTCCAAAGGCGTTATCGCCACTGCTGCCATTTTCGCCTTCATCGGCTCCTGGAACAGCTTCATGTGGCCCCTTGTGATGATTGACAACCCCAAATTACGCGTGCTCCAGGTTGGGCTTTCCTATTTCTCCGCAGAAGCAAGCTCGCAAACTGCTCTGCTCATGGCTGCTTCCACTTTCAGTATCCTGCCCCTGGTTCTTCTGTTCCTCATCGCTCAGAAACAAATTATGGCTTCCTTCGTTTCCAGCGGCTTAAAAGGATAAAATTCCTTGACGTTTTGAACTCTGTTTAATTTTTCTCTATCTAAAATGATGGATTGTTTATTATGTTAGATGTAAGAAATATAAAATATGTTTGCTGCCTGTGTATCATTCTTATAATGAGTCTGGCTCACTGCCATGAACCATCAGATATGGATATCAAATACAGTGCTATCAGCGGTAACCTCTCTATCACGGTTTACCATAAAGTTAATTCCACTTCCGTTCATTATATTAATAAACTTGAAATTTATCTGAATAGACAGGGTCTGGAAATGGAAGACCGTCTCATCATCTCCCAGCTTTTCTTCAGCCAGCCTATGCGTAACGAACAACGTGCCCAATTCCTTGTCCGTGACCTTAATCCCGGTGATGAACTTAAAATTATTGCTTACTGTAATCTTTTCGGACAAATCCAGAAAACATTAGAAATAACCGATAAAAACTGGCAGGAATACTCTGAACCCTAATCCCTGCCACCAATCTGTCAAAATTCTTTATAGAGTTCAGTGCAAAAACCTCATTAAGTCAAAAAGAGAGAGGAGAAAGATAT
>CAZAHZ010000338.1:0-3756 GCA_964485055.1 uncultured Candidatus Cloacimonadota bacterium | reverse complement strand
CTCAATATTCCCGCTGATAATCCTTTCGGATCATCCAGGGATTAACTGTTATCCGCTCACTCGTCTCGGCATCCACAAATTCCGTCTCTCGCTTAAAATCAAAATCAAGCTCATCTTTATCCTGAATATGAAATAAAATCACTTCATGCTTCTGATGACGAAAATGCTGTAAGCCCGAAAAAAGCTCTTCAATATCATCCAGCATATCCGAGATCAGGATGATCAATCCCCGCTTGCGTACCTGTTCCGCAAGTTTATGTAGTACTGCCGCAGTTCCTGTTTTTCCTCCACTTTCCAAATGGTAAAGCTTCTTAAATATCTCATCCAGATAAGAGCGTAATGATCGCGGTGGTAAATATGAGGTTATCGTCTCATCATAAGTTAATAATCCCACTGCATCCTGCTGCCCCATCATCAGCCAGGCTAATGATGATGCCAGTGCCTTACCATATTCCAGCTTGGTCCACTTCCCTTTACCATAGCCCATTGAGGCACTGTGATCCAGGATGATATAACTTTTCAGATTGGTCTCTTCCTCATACCGCTTGATATAGTATCTATCCGTCTTGGCATATACTTTCCAATCCACATGTGCCACTGAATCCCCAGGATTATATTGACGATGATCAGAAAATTCCACACTAAAGCCATGATACGGTGATTTATGAAGTCCAATCTTAAATCCTTCCACTATCAATCGCGCTCGTAACGTGAATTTAGTTAAGGTGGCTATAAATTCATCTGATAAATAATTGCGACTTTCTAACATTAATCCCTGCTATTTCTTCTTCCTCTCTTTATCTGCCCTGCTTCGGTTGGCTCCAGCTATTATTGCTGCCGGAAATAATATGGCATAAGCTATCACCAGCATGATTGGAGATATGGTATTATCTCCTGTGCCCATGATCAGATAACCCACCACGGTTACGATTATCGCTATCACCATTAATATTGAATTCAATCTGCCAAATACAAAACGCATTCTGCCTCCTATTCCTTATCGTTTATCCGTTTTATTATTGCTTTTGCTTCTTTTTTTATAGCCTCTTCGCCTTCCATCTGTTCCACTAATTTCAGATAGCTCAATGCCTGGGCATATTCTCCAGTCTCATATAGTATAGCTCCGTAATGATAGGCTATCTCAATATGTTGCTGAACAATATCCATAGTATGACCCATTGCTGCCAGTGCCGGCTCATAGCGTCTCATCCTGTAATATAACCAGCCCAGGCTGTCCCAGTACATCGCATTTTCAGGATATTGTTCCAGGGCTTTTAATAGTGTCTGCTCTGCTTCTCCATATAAATCTTCTTCCTTTTGCACTGCTATCTGATACCCGTAAAAATTCAATATGTCTGCATTTTCCGCAAATTTCCGCCTGCCCCAACCCAATACTTCGATTAATTCATTCTCAGCATTTCGGTTCAATAGAATGGTTCCCAGCAACAAAATGCCTTCTGCATCAATTTTATCTTTCTGAAATGACTCTCGCAGGTATTGGCAGGCTTTTTCCTCTTTCTGGAGATAATAGAATAATATTCCTGAATACAAAGTGTGCTCTGAAAATTCCCGCTCCAGATATTCAAGTTCATATTCGTTGATTGCTTTCTGCGAATTATACGCTGCTGCCATCGCTATCAACAGCCTATGATCTTCAAAATATGCTTTGCTGATCAGGGATAATAATTCTTCCGTCCGGCTTCTTTCCCCAGCCTCAAGGTTGAAAATCAAAAGCAGATACAAAGCTTCATCCTTATCTTCTGCCACCTGGTAATAATTCTCCAGGAATCCTGATAGCAGTTCTTTACCATCTGTGTCGGAAACCGCTTGATATATGAGTCCCAGTTTATCCAAAACGTCTTCGATTTTATCAAAATTTGCCAACGCTTTCGACCAGTTACCTGCTTTCATCTCCAATTCCCACAAACTGCCATAAAACGAAGGATAATATTCTTCAGTTATAAATCCTGCCGTTATTAATAAATCCGCTATCCTGTAACTGACTTCGTAATCCCCCAATTGTAATGCTGATAAAAAAAGCATCTTCATTATAAGTTCATTACCGGTTTCTCGGCATTCTTCTTCCATTTCCACAACTTTCGCATATTTACCGGTATCATAATAAACACTGATCAGATATTCCACAAGTTCCGATGGCAGATCACCTTCCTGTTCCTGACGTTCGGTCAATAAACCTACTGTTAATTCCCAATCACCTAATACCTCGTTAAGTGCCACTATATTTAATAAAACCTGTAATTCACGCCACCGCTCATAAGATTTCAATAATAAATCCCTTGCCTTTTTCTCTTTGCCAATGGATTTATATAAATCTACTGCCTGATAAATAATTCCCTGATCTTCCTGGCTCCACTTACCCTCTACTGCTTTGCTCAAATATAACGTGTCCGCCGGAGGGTAATACTCTCGCTGGAACAAATAATAGGTCAGATAATAAAGGCGCTTTGCATCTACCGTCAAACTGGCTTCAAAATATTTTTTGGCTGACTCAATATCGTTTCGTATTATACAGGCTTCTCCCAATTTATAAAGGATAATGCTACTGTAAACACCTTGGTCATACCATTTTCTTCCTAATTGGATCATATATTCTGCTGCTGAGGTATCTCGCCTCGCCTGTGTACTCAGGTATTGATAAATCTTCTCTTTGAGAAATATGCTTTCCGGCTCGTATTGCTCTGCCATCCGCACCAGATCAAAGGCTACATCATAATTTCTATTAAGCCTCTCATACTCCGAATATGAAAACAGGGTCATTGACTTGATTAACTGCCATTCCAGTGACCGGTTACTTTCTCTCATATCTTGTTTCTCTTCGCTCTTGAATGAGGCGCAACTTCCCAAAAGCAAAAGGATCATTATCAATATGCTATATCTTTTCATTAGATATCAAAATAATATTTTAACCGGATTGATCTGTCCGCTGCACTTGTATCACTCCGAGTCCCCAGAAGATCATTAAATTTCATCTGCAAATATAAATTCGGTGTGAAATATATACCCAGTCCCGCATTTAGATAACCTTTATCAAAATATTCCACTTCCTCTTCCAGCACTGTCTTCAGCCATTTATCATCTTCATTAATGCCCAGATCATATTCCACGCTTAATACGGCTACATCTCCAATTGTCTTATCCAACCCGGTATAAATATTCAAATGCTGGTCGTCATCAGTATTCTCCATGCTGTAATTCGCCCCCAGATGAAAACCCAGATTGCCTATAAATTCAAAGTTCTTGGTTAAAGCCAGAAAAAATCCTTTCGATTTGATGTCATATCTCCGGATTTGTACACCATTACTATCTTCTTCAGTATAAAATTTGCCATGTCCCTGTGAATCAAACCCGATTGCCACCGCGGGATGTTTGTTCCCCTCATCAATCAAACGGAATTTACCGTAAAATTCTACCTGATCATGCCATTCAGGGTCCTTATTGCCAACCACATTTTCTGCCCCATAACTCACCCCTATCATTACCCTCGGAAATATACCGATCCTGACACCAAGCAGTAAACCATTATCCTTATAAAACTCCGTAAATATATCTGTCTCTCCCCGCTGCAATATTCCTGCCGTAGGCGCATCCACCAGTGTATCCATCTCATATCCGCACAAAGGTAATAGTATAAACAATATCATCATCAGAATAATCTGTTTCATCTTTGCCTCCTATATCACGCTTTTTTCAATTTGTTAATTTATAATTTACCTTCGTTTTCTGAAACATTATCTG
>CAZAHZ010000337.1:0-3766 GCA_964485055.1 uncultured Candidatus Cloacimonadota bacterium | reverse complement strand
CATTAACACGTCTTTGTCTTCACACTACATTCTTCAGTGTGTTCTGTGTGTTCCGCCTGCCGCTTGTCGAGACGGAATTCATGTAGTCTGATGCCGTAGCCTTCCTGTCCTCCATAACTTCAGCGTCGGGGGAGTGCGATGGATGGTGGTAAAAAATCTTATTTCTTCTCCAATTCAAGTAAAGCCTTTATTTCACGATCAAAATCTGATTCAATATTCTGATCATGAATTTACCCGATACCCAACGGAAATGATTACGTCCAGATTATAGTAATCTAATTGCCTTTTTACCTGCCTCTTACCTTCCATTTGAACCTGTGCAATTTTTGCACAGGTTGACTCTGTATCAAGTTCTCCTTCATTGTAAATGTTCTGCAGATGTCGGCTGATAACACTTCTGTCAACTCCAAATAACTCCCCTATCTTTGCCTTAGGCAACCACACAGTTTCATTACGCAAAAATATCTCTACTTTTACTTTGCCGTTTGGGGTTGTATAAAGCAAAAACTCTGTCCTGTCCGAAATTAACTCTTTTTTCATCATATCCCCTAAATAATTAAATCTCTATAATTAGCTGCATATATATTTTTCCTCAACCGAATGGCAAGAAAAATCCAACTAAGTCAGGAGTTATGAACGGTACTCCGGACGTGACTTCTGGACGACCAATACCACCACACACCAGCCAGCCAGCCAAAGTCGCTCAAAACTGCCCTGAGTACAGTTCATCCTGATAAATCGGGATTAGCTTGCCTCCATCCTCAATATCCCCACATATTAATCCTGAAAATATCTTAAATCATGTAAATCCTGATTCAGAATATTTCAATTAATAAACAACCGGAATATCCTCGCCTTTCAACCATTTTTCCAGTAACTCCCTGCTGAATAATTTTCCAATAACTCTGTATTGAGAATCTGCGAAGGGATTGTCAGAATCGAGTTCTTCCGAAACAACACAAAGGGGGGGTGAATAATAACTGGCATGTACAAACCGGAAATATTCATCTCCATCATAGATAACAAATCCCACGTGGCAATCCAATCCCGCAATATAAATTCCTTTTCCAGGTTCTTTGATCCTCTTCTTAATAGAGCTGATTGCTTCATTATTAAATGAATAAAAAATGTATTCTTTGGGGACCAGGTTCTTGATCATATTCAATGAAGTTTGCTGTGCCAGTTTTATGTAGTTTATCTTAAATCCAATCTGTGATAATATCCTGGTAATAAAATACCCACAGGCGATTTTTCCTTCACCTGGTATAGCCGAAGTTCCATTGAAATCCCAACCCGTTGCATACCAGGCAGGAAAGATTTTTTTTCCCAGATTGTCATACAGATAGTCCTGAACACTTTCAATAATTTTATTCCGGTCTTGAGGTGATGTCGCCTCCAGATAAGCCTTGTAATATTCTTGTCTTTTTTCTTCAATATTAGTCAGCGTAATCTGATAATTCTTTCTGGCATCTGTGATATAAAGCTCTGGCAATAGTTCCTGGGCAATTATATGGAAGCTGCCCATAGTTATCACTAAAAATAACAGATAAATCCTGATCAATCTATTATTGATCACCGAATAATTCATAATTATTCTCCTGCTTTGAAAATGCGGAAGCCTGCGCTGACCCAATAATCAGAAATATACTGATTAATAAAATTATCTTCTTCACCATCTCCCACCTTGATTAATCATTCCCACTTCGATATGTTCAAACAATCAGTCAATCAGTTTTTTAATTAAGCAGTTTTATTTGGCATTAAGTATAATATCCTTAGCTGTCTGAATCGGGATTTAAAGGATTAACAGGATTACCCTCTTCCACAATCCTGCAAATATCTTTAATCCTGATAATCCTGATTCAGACAACCTTCTAAAAAAACCACTTTCGTCTTCTTTTCGCGGTCTTCGCAGCGTTCGTGGTTAAATAATCTTACATTATATTTCTATACTCCCCAGCCCAACCTTAAGTCAATCCGGAAATACCGTCTCAACTCAATATCCCTCCCCACATTAACACGTCTTTGTGTTCACACTGCATTCTTCCGTGTGTTCCGTGGTTAAATAATCTTACATTACATTCTCTTTGTGTTCTCTGTGCCTCTGCCTGCCGTGCCGTAGCCTTGGCGAAGGATGGTGGTAAAAAATCTTACATTAATCTTGTAAATTTCTTAAATCCCGATCTTGTCTCCGCTAATTTTAATAAAAAACTCTTCCGACCAGATATCAAGCACAGCCGGATTAGCAAGAAATTGCTTAACGTCCCTCTTAGCCTGCTCAAAATCTGTTGTAGAAAATCTCTCTATCAATAAAGCCAATAATATTTCCTGAGTGATTACCCCATCTCCCTGCCAATTTCCGCTTTGCTGCATACGCCTGGTAAGATGCTTCAGGTCTGGCTTAATATTCCGCGAAAGAAACCAGACATAATCGTAAAAATCCCTGCCTTTCACTCTATTTTTCCAGTTTCTATACAGCAGAGCATGTATCTTACCGGCAAATATAGTTGGCAATGTAAATAATCTCACCGAATATGGCACAGGATTAAGCTGATACTTCACTTCATATTCAGCATCTTCCGGGGGATCAGTATCCACTTCCAGCTTTATCTTCAACAATTCATCACGATGAACTCCGCCTGCTACCGTTATAACGGGTCTTATCTGCAACAGGTTAACAGCCGTACCTGCCTTGATAAAAGCAGATTTAATAGAAGTTTCTTTTGTTTTGTCTTTCACTTCCAGAACAATATCAAAACCATAAGCTTCCAGTTCATTCTTAACATAATGGCTGTATTTCAGCAGATCAAATGCCTTATCAGGCTCCATCAAACTGAAATCAAGGTCTTCGGAAAACCGGTCTAAACCATGAAATATCCGCAGCGCAGACCCTCCATAAAAAGCTGCTTTACTGAAAAAATCCGAACGGAATAATCCCAAAAGAGCAATTTCCTGTATGATTTCCTGTAACGCATTTTTCTGCTGCGAAAGAGTAACTGGATCATATTTTTTTAGCATCGAAGCAATGGCACTATTCATTTCATTTCTCCTTAGTCAGCCATGTAAGCAATAACCTGCAAATCTGCCTTTTGTAAAGAGGCACTAAAAATTCCAAAACGCTTATATTCAATTCCTGCAGTGCGTCATGATCAATCCGCCAGTCGGATATGATAAGTTCTTCGATTTCATTGATATTGTTTATCCCTTTTGTTTTGTATAAGGAATCACATATTGCCTTTTCCAGAGTTGCGATCAGGAAATTCTGCCCATTTTCTTCCCTGATCACAACCTCATAAGGGAAAACCGCCACCGGAAGATAATAATAATAGAAATCACCCACTGGGGTATGAAATTCGCGATTCTTGTTCTTGCCAAAAGTAGCACACGTTATCCCCGCAACCCTCTCCGGTATAAGACCATAATACGACAAAGCACTTTCAAAGGATACATAAGAAGGTCCATAGATAATTGAAGATATACTCTTCAGGGAATAATCATTATCACCTTCAGCTAAAAACAGACCCCGCTTTACCTGGATCAGTTCCTGACTTCGCATTAAACGTGTAATCTTTGCCTTGGGCGACGCATAATTCCCCAATTCATCCACCAATTGAATATGTGTCTTGATCATTATTACCTCCAATAAGTACAATTTCTGATACTTACTGGAGATAGTCAAGAAAATCTTCCTGTCTGAATCAGGATTTGCAGGATTAAGGAAATAAACAGGATTACACTCTTTCACAATCCTGTAAATCCTGATTCA
>CAZAHZ010000336.1:0-3769 GCA_964485055.1 uncultured Candidatus Cloacimonadota bacterium | reverse complement strand
ATAGCTTAGCTGGGTGGGGATTTATTTGACCAGTTTAGTCCAGAAAGCAAATGAATTTGGTCTTGCCAAAAATTCTCCTGTTTTATTAGACATCTATAATATCATGGGGAAAACGTGCAAAACTAAGTATTCCCGATCAGGGACGACCTGATTATACAGGAGAATTATTTCATAGTTGAAAATATTAATAGAAGTAAAACAATATTTGATAAAAAGGAGTGCATAATACAAAAATAATACATAAAGATTAAATAATGACATATTAATCATAACTTAATAAATATCAATATAATACCGGCGAAAATATATAAATCGTTATTATTATTTTATTATATTTATAATAATAATATAAAATATATTGCGTGGTGTTGTCCCATTATGGTATTTTTACGGACTATATATATAGATAATGTATGTTTATTGGAATCGAGAAAGAATAAAGTCAGTTTAGCCGAACGCATAAATTAGAGAGAGGTGGAAGTAATGGAGATTTTACTTTCTGGCAGACTGAATTCCTGATCTTATATATTCAGTCTGATAATTTTGTACATGATAATTGAATTACACAGTAACGCCGGCAAAAAGAATCTATGTCGTAGTAATGATCTGCTCAACACAATCAGGTATCCTCTGAAATTCATACAAAGAAAGCTGCCTGTCCAGTAAAGCACTACCGGGCAAGCAGCAAATCCCAGAATTTTCTGAAATCCAAAAACAAAAATACTAAATGGAGGATATTTTGAAAAGAATAATATATATACTACTGATAAGCCTGATCTTTGTTGCATTAAATGCCGACGAAGAGATAATTTCCCGTAGAACTTTTTTTAGTAAAACATACAATGTCGAAGATAATCAGTACAGAACAAGATTATCTTGTATCCCATTGCATTATTTAGATGAAGATGGGAATTTTATAGAAATTGATCATAATGCAGCGAATTATGATAGCTTAATTTCTTTAGCAAAACGTCAAAGTACAGAAAGGGATCAAACAGAAAATCCTGAATATGGTAGCGTCTTAAAATTGACCGGAACCGGTGGAACCAGCCCCTTTTATCTGTTTTACGAAAGCGAAGAGGAATATTTCGAAGGTCCCTATTATGGAAAATTATTGGATTATACTACATTGTTTGGTATGTTAGAAGAAGAGGAATACGGAGGTATAACTAATCTACAAACCGCTACTTTCAGACAGATCAATCAATTTCATTTCAATTATGACGATTATCATCATGAAGGTTGTGAGACAATCTTTGGTGAATTTTATTTAACTGTAATCGAAGAAGAAGATATGGTTGATGGATGTGCAAATTTTCAATATGGTGATTTATTAGAATTTGTTCAAAATGAAATTGTACCAGTTTCAATTTTTGGGAAAACTGCAGAAGAAGCCTGGGATATATGTGGAACAACTGATTGTGATTATTTTACCTCAGAAGTACATTTATACAGCGGAAATGGATGGAGTGGTCAAATAGGAAGCTTTGCATTTAATTATTGGTTGGCGGATGCAACAGGACGGTCAGGTTATCTTAATATATCATTGGTAAATGATAATAATACTTTCACTTGGGGTTGCGGGCCCAATACAGCAGAAGTATATTTGGATTTATGTTATAGGTTTGAAACCAGTGTATCCGGACATGTGAATTATATGCCTTCACCTAGACCCCAAATTTGGATACATTCCAACAACGACACAGAATTTACTTGTCCTGATGAAAATGGGTATTATATATATAATTACGTGGAATGTGAACAACCGCTTCATGTATGGATAGAAAATGGATCATATTTTTATTATGAAGATTACGAATTTAGTTGGGATGAAGTAACTGGCCCAATTACAGGTTGTGATTTCACCGCTATTCCTACAGTATCTATCTCAGGAAACTTCACAAATCTTCATCCTTCAACACCTTTAGAAGGATTAGTATTAAGTTTTCTTGATCTTGATGATGAAAATGTACTACTTAATGAGACAACAGTCGCCGGAGATAATACTTATTCTATTCTCGTTCCAAGTAACTGTTCTGGTAGATTGGTTCCTGATGCTTCCACCTTCATTATATATCCTGAGGATCTGACATATACAAAATTGATTTATGATGAAGAAAATCAGAATTTTGTTGCTTACCTTGAGTCTCAAGTATCTCACATAAGCGGCAATGTCATTTTAGCGGACGGAAATGGTGATATTACAGACGTAATACTGCATGTTGCTGATAACTCAGGTCCTGTAATAATATGTAATATTGATGCTAATGGAAACTACGAATTTGAATTAACTCCTGTTGACTATGATGGAAATCCTGAATTCTATTTGAATTTTGAGTTAATGCCTTTGAATGGAGTAGATTCAGATTACTACAAAGTAAGAAGAGAAGTGACTATCGATAGTGGAGATGATCATACTTTTGATATTATAATGGAATCCATAGATCTGAATAAGGTTATTATAAATAATGATATTATGCAGAATGGATTCCATGATTTTGTATCGGTTATGGATTATCTTTATGATATGAATCGATCAATCCTGCCTGATTTGATGAGTGCAGAAATTTTAATTTATAGCGGTACTTATAATGATGAACTGGGAATTTATAATCTTCAGAATGCAGAGATAACGGTTACGGGATCAGGAAGCAGTATCATTGATGGTGATGGTCTGTCTGATGAGCATGGAATAGCATTTTATAATTGCGAGAACGTGGATCTTACCCTTGACCAATTGGATATATGTAACTGGCTTGAAGGTGGAATAGTGGAAAGCAGCAACTCACTGACCAATTGCTATTTAACAATTCAGAACTGCCATATATATGATAATGTTAGAACAACACCGACTAGAGGAGAATATGGAGCTGGGATTGCCGTATTTTCACCTTCAACTATTACAGGTAATGTAATTTCAGGTAATCAGGCTCCTTTAGGCGGCGGCGGAATCTTTGTATCTTCAACATCAGGAACAACAGTCATTGAAGATAATCTGATAGAAGATAATGTCAGTGATATAGGCGCTGGAATTTATCTGAAAAGTTTTAGTGGCTGGGATCATACCGTTATGTTTGAAGTTGAGGGTAATACTATAACAGGTAATCATTTGAACATAGATACAGCAGCTACTACTCTGGCAGCGGCTGTATTTGTCGAATATACAGGAAATGTTACATTTATGCACAATATTGTCAGTGATACACCGGGATTGTCTGAGATGACTGTTGCCTGTGCTTTCCAGCACACAAATGATCTTACCTGCCGTAACAATACTTTTACAGAAAATACGACTGTTGCTGCATCATTCTGGGAGTTCTTTTATTTAGATTTTCGGAATAATATTGTTTCTGAAAATATTTTCAGTTATTCTGAGCCTTATCCCGTAAGGATCAATAATGGTGGTACTTATCCTTATTTGGTAAGATATAATTGCCTGTTTGGAAATACAAGCAATGATTTTCAACCTTCGATAGAAGCAAATAATACAATTACAGAGGATCCTTGTCTTAATAACGAATACTTTCCAGTTTGGAATGCAAATTATCTTTCATCATGTATTGATACCGGTGATCCTGATCTGGATGGTGATGAATATATGTGGTGGGAAGATGATAATGATTGTTAGAATATTGTGCAGAAAGCGACCAATTCTGTAGATTATTCACAATATAGCGTTAACTATTTCTATATGTAAATTGAGTAAAGCTCATAATCTGTAAATACTTATTCAAAAGTGTCCAGTATTTTAATTGAAAAGTGTACCACT
>CAZAHZ010000335.1:0-3788 GCA_964485055.1 uncultured Candidatus Cloacimonadota bacterium | reverse complement strand
CGGTGATGACCATAATTATTACATACCCATATCACCAATTCTTGATGTATGGGATCTAGTCGAAATAACCTTTGGACCAGTGCCATACGAAATAATCAATATTCATAGTGGCGGGACGTTAGTCATAGGACCAGGAGGAGATGTACGAACAGGATATTTAAATATCGAGGAGGGAGGTACACTATCATGTCAGGAAGGAGGAGTATTCTACACACGCTATCTGAATATACTTAATGACCCTGGATATAATAATACAGCCATAATCAAGTCTAAGGGATATGTTGAAGTCTTTAGTTCAATGTTTGTTGAAGACAATGTTCTGGCAGAACTGGAAGGATATGGCGGGCATACAGTCGCAGGCACGAATATTTACATTCAAAGTCTGACAAATACTGAAGCAATCAATAGTCTGATTACTATTACGCATTTACCTTCTATATATGATAATCAGGATGTGAAGATATATACTGGAACAATTTATTTCTCAATCGAATTGGATGGTTATCTGGCATTATATAATGTTTATCTCGTGGAAAGTAACTACGTGATAACTACACCATTACCAGAGAATAATGAAGTCAGTCTTTATATTAGGGATGATGGCATCCTGACCAGTCCCGGGGAAACAATCCTCAGAGTCTGCGTTCAAATAGACGATAACGGGACTTTAATCAATCAGGGAAGTCTTTTACGTTTTAATAATGATACTGATAATCCTCTGGCATGTTATAATTACGGTACTATTGACTGTTATTCGGATACTTACTTAACGGGCTGTTATTATGACAACAGCGATCCAGAAAATCCTGTTTATTATTTTGCCGGATATGATCTATTCCTGTATGACGACAGTGTCTTAAATATTATTGGCTCATGTTTCGAAATTGGTGATGATGCCGGAAATGTTTACAGCGATGGCGGGCAAATGATCCTGAAAGGTGGTGGTACAATCAATATATCCGATTCCGGATTACTCCATGTCACCTCATCAGATCCAGGAGAGCTTCCTTATACTCCGATGGGAGGGATACTAAAAATTGATGCAACAGAGAATAATTATGCAATAATTACCGGACATGAATATGCCGCAGGTGGAAATGATGGAGACAGAATTGTGATTGATAAAATAGGTGAATTAAATGGCAATATTGATCTTCATGCCAGAAGAATAAGTCATCTAAAATTCATACAAAGTATAGTTACTCCTACACCTGCATACTGGCAAGGAATAGAATGGAATTGTGAAATAGGATTTGCAATCGGAGAAGATGGCAGTTTTAGATTCAGTAATTGTGATTTTATGAAAATGAGAGATTTCCTGATCAGCACTTTACATCCTCTGGAAGTTTATTTTGAAGATTGCTTATTTGATAGCAATTATCGGGCACTAAATTATACATATAGGAAAGAAGTAGTAAATAATGAGCCTGAGGGCTTTAATAATATCATGAGTATGATTAACAATTGTGAATTTACAAATAATTATTCGGGCATACTTGTGCAAAGCTATACTGATTCTGAAACCTTAAATGAAATTTCAGTTAACAACAGTAGTTTTGGCTTATTAGAAAATCAAATTGCCAACAGTGGTAATAATTTCGCAATAATGGCTACGGGAATTAAGACTATATCTTCAATATTCGGATGTAATTTCTATGATAATGACTATGGTGTTTATTCAAACAAGGCATTGTGCTTTTTAGGCAATCTGGAAACGCCGAGTAATGATTTCCAGCAGAATGTAAGACCGATTTTTATGAGTTCATCGTCAGTAGAATATGATGTATCTTATATCTCAAATTGTACGGTACAAGACAATGATACTAATGGTATTTACTGCTATTTGAATGATTTTGCTATCAATAATAATGTAGTTACAGAGAATGAGGGTCACGGTATTGTTGCTGTATCATCTATAATTGAACCGAATTATTTTGATGCTAATATTATTAATGACAATGGAGGTATTGAGATTTATGCAACTTCAACTAATCTTGGTAAATTACGAAATGGGGGAAATACAATAAGTGATGCCAGCTATATTACTTATCAATTATCTCCTGGTATTAATATCTGGAGAAATTACCAGTATCATGATATCTATATTTTGGCATCTGCAGATACACCACAAGATTCTATAGAAGTATATGGCAATATAATAGATTACAGTGATACTACCAGATTTTATCCTGGATTTCATTATTATGATTTCACTGAAAATCGAAGTGGGTCTTCATACGATGATGGTATAGAAGCCTTTGAAAATGGAGACTTTGAGACTGCTATTACAGAATTGACAGATTTTCTTGAAGACACCCCTTATGCAGGAGAAGCATATAATGCATTGATATATTTCTATTTTGCCGAGAAAAGGGCGAATTCAGACTTAAGCGGATACCGTCAATTCTCAGATCTTTATCTACCTTATACTGTAAACGATACTCTGTTTTACTGGCAGGATAAAGTACTCTATGCTAATTCATACTTGGATGATGAGGAATATTCAGCAGCTATAGATTCTTTCCAGGTGATTATCGAAGAAACACCAGCTTACGATGATTCTCTGCAGGCTTCTATTATGCAAGGATATTGTTATATGATGCTAACTGAATCGGGAGAACGCGGAACATTCCATGAATGCACGGTTCAAACAGCAACGATTGATGAATACTGCGAGTATCTGTTGCATTGTACGGATATTGGTTTTGGAGATGAAAATATACAACCACTCATCAGAAAAGTGTATAATTATCCTAATTCCTTTAATCCAGAAACGAAGATAAGCTTTGAATTAAGTGAACCAGTTGACAATGTATCCGTAATTGTTTTTAATATCAAGGGACAGAAAGTCTGGGAATATAAAGCGGAAAATCTTGACAAGGGAATGCATGAGATTATCTGGTCAGGCAAGAACAGAAGTGGGCGACAAGTTGCTTCAGGTGTATATCTGTATAGAGTTAAGGCAGGTGAGAGTAAACGGGCAGGCAAAATGTTGATGCTGAAATAACATTGAATTGAAGAATTTTACCACAGAGGGCACAGAGAACACAGAAAGGAGTATCAACTCTCAGTCTTTGTGCTCTTCTGTGGGAATTTTGAAAAATAGGGAGATATGATGAAATATGTTGTAATAATTTTACTTATATTTATAAATATATCAACTTTACCTGGAACAGAAATATATGGCACTATAGACGAAGATACAACGATAGGACCAGAAGGTAATCCGTGGTATATGACGTCGAGTTTATGGGTAGAGGAAGAAGTAACTTTGACAATACTACCCGGTACGGAAATTTACATAACAGCAGCTTATACTGATGATTATTGGAATTTTGCTTCATCAGGCAGTGAGCCAGAGGCAAAAGCAATCACTATTTACGGTTCTATTCGAGCAATTGGGACAGAAGCAGACAGCATACTATTTACCCGTTATCCTGATTATCCTGATTTCCGCTGGGGCAGTATAAGATTATATAGCGAACAACCTGAGGATAGTATTTTCAGACATTGTATCGTAGAGTATTCTGCTTTTTATAATGATGAAATTACTGGCGATGATGGAGGGATAGCCTCACATTCTGGAGTAACCATTGAATATTGTCGTTTTCAAGACAATTATTGTAGTATAAATTTATTCGATTATGGTAATAGTGATTATTATCCAACAATAATATATGGGTGTAGTTTCATTAATACTGATGATAATTTTTTGTATTATAATGGGGATGATTTAGGAATTAAATTAAATATAAATCCATAAATAGTTTCTGTATAATTTACAATAA
>CAZAHZ010000334.1:0-3811 GCA_964485055.1 uncultured Candidatus Cloacimonadota bacterium | reverse complement strand
TCTTTCTTGATGATTTTAGCAATCTTATGGGGACATTTGGCACTAATGTAAATAATTGATGTATAATGTATTATTCCACATTAAAATATTTCGACTGATAATGGATTTCGAGTTCGGCTGAAATGAGTAATTTGTTTATTTTGACAAGATAGTGAAGATAATTTAAACATGCACTGAATTGAGAATATAACCTGAGAGAGCAGAGAAGAAGCCAAGGTGTAAAAATGAAAAAGATTTTATTGATCATGACAATTTTTATCCTGTTGTCAGGAATAATATGTGGTGAAGAACTAGATATGAATAGAATTCTACCGAAGAAACTCACTTATAGCGAATTACCAGAAGATTATCCAAAAGAATTGGAAGAGCTTTTTATATTTTACTGGGATACTGTGAAAGAGATGGAAAGATGGGATCACATTCCATATAGTGAATTCCAAATTCTCTGGAAAAACTATATCTCAAGCATGGGGATTAAAAAGAGTATGAGAATAGCTTATCTTATTTGGTTGGCAAAAAATAGCATACCTGAATATTACGAAGAATACTGTTATATAAACGGTAATGAATTAAATATTGAAAATAATGCATTATTCAAATGGTCTGATGTTAGTTCAATAACCATATATCCACCTGATAAACTGCCATTATTGGGACAAAGATGTCCAGAAAATTATTCATTACCTTCTATAGAAGAGATCAACGGAAAGATAGAAAATGTAATATCATCTGATAAGACAGGAATTGACGAGCAATTAATATTGGGGGCAATCTCATTATGGTTAAAGGTTAAGATTATAGATACCGAGTTAATACTTGATGATCATTTCCAGGGTAATCGTTATTATCTAAAGGTAAAAGTTTTAGATTCATTTGGACACAAATTTTCCAATGATAATATAATAATACAATTGAGCATGTTTCGAAGTAGTAGAAAAATTAATATTGGAGATGAATATCTTATTAATGCTGCTTATGTAATAGATAACGCTCCACTGCACGAAGAATTAAAATCTAATAGATTAGAATGTGATTATCAATGCTATTATACAGCAGTTAGTCATAGAGCTTTTCATATTGAAAACGAAAACTTGATTCCATTAGGTACATATCCATATAAATTTCTGAAAGAGCATTATAACAATAATGGATATCTTGAATATCAACTTCTGGAAAATGAGCATAAAAAGGTTCTAGAGTACTTACTTGGAGGATATGATGAATGAAAGGTTTCTAATTTATGTTGTTGTTTTTATAATACCATTATTGACATACGGAAATAGCATAACCGGTAGACCTGAACCTGACTGGGAAGTTAATCCTCCTGATTTTCAATATAACTGTCCTATAAATTGTATTGTATATGTTGATGGAGATATCGTAACACATATAGATGGAATTATTGTGTGTTTTGTTGGCGATGAATACCGGGAGGGCTGGCAAGCACGGAATATGATCCTGAAAGTGTCCAAGATTATACAGAAGAGCTTGGTCATATAAGGTGTAAAAATGAAGAAATCAATACTGATATCCATCTTTGCTGTGCTAATAAGCAGCTTAATGGCTGAATACACTATCACGGAACCCTATGAGTTCACCATTCAGAGAGGATCAGATGAGTGGAGTCAATTGAAACGAGCAAGAAAAATTTATGATGCATACCAAATACCAGAAGACACCTTATCTGTCATGACCACAGAAGCAATTATTGAAACATTTATTGGGTGCCGTTTTATTAGTTACAGTCTTGGATATGATGACGTAGAAGGTTGTTTTGGTGGTACATGTAGAAAAGTTAATATGTACGAAGAAATGATTTACCGTGACGATTATAAAGTGGCTCTTATCAGAAAATATCTGGAAATATGCAATACTGAAAAACCTCCTGCTGATTCTTTAAATAGTTTTGGAGTACACAAGACTTATCACTTTTTCGTGAAAGTATTTGGTATTGAGATGTTACTTGGTCAACCGATTCTAATTGAGAAATTATCTGATCTTGAAAAAAAGAATTTGCTTGCTATTGTCAATGAAAGAATACAAGCTCCTTTGGAGGGAAGTAATGGTTATTCTGTATATAAAACAGGTGTTTTTTACCTTGCACACAATTTACTTTCTGGCTGCAAAGAATACGATACAGAATACAATAATGCAACATTCCCAAGTATCAGGTGGGCTCAATTAAAATATGGGCAATCAATAATTAAAAAGTACATTTCAGTTGCACTTGAAGAAGAAAACTAATACATAGTACACACTAAGTCATTATATATAGTTTTATCTGGCAGTACATTTTTTAAAAAAGAGCACTGGTTATTACACGATAGCTTTATTACATCAAACTGGAAAGTTTGATTATGTAGCTTAATCTTTCCAGATTAAGTCTGTCATTCCGGCAAACTTTTCCTCCTCAAATAAATCTCCTGAAGCACCGACTAACAGCCAAGTTACTACTCACGTCTCACGTCTCACGTCTCACTACTTACTTCTCACTTCTCACTAATTAACATTTTCCTTGCCCTTTTTCTCGCCCTCTGCTACTTTGCCAAAAAATAAAGAAAGGGAATTTATGTTACAAAGAGTTACAGACCCCAATCTTAGTACGGAAGAACGCGAATTTGATCGTGCACTCAGACCACGACACCTGGCTGATTTTATCGGTCAACCGCAGATCAAGGAAATTCTGGATATCTCTATCCAGGCAGCCCGTCTCCGTAAAGAACCTCTGGATCACGTCCTGCTCTATGGTCCCCCCGGACTCGGCAAAACCACGCTCGCTCATATTATTGCCAACGAAATGGAAGCTGAGATCAAAGCCAGCTCCGGTCCCGTGCTCGATAAACCCGGTGACCTTGCCGGCATTCTCACTAACCTGCAGAAATTCGATTGCTTCTTTATAGATGAAATTCACCGGCTCAATCATGTGGTCGAAGAATACATGTATCCCGCTATTGAAGATTTCGGCATGGAGATCATCATAGACAGCGGCCCCAGTGCCCGCACTCTCAAAATTGATCTCGAACCCTTCACACTCATTGGTGCTACCACTCGTGCCGGATTACTCACTTCTCCGCTCAGAGCCAGGTTCGGACTTGTTCTCCGCCTCGATTATTATGACGAGGAAAGCATCCTGCTGATCATCAAGCGTTCCGCCGGTCTGATGAAGGTTCCCATTGACGAACAGGGCGCCATCGAGATCGCCCGACGCAGCCGCGGCACGCCTCGCGTTGCCAATCGTCTGCTCCGCCGTGTCCGTGATTATGCCCAGATACGTGGAGACGGCTTCATCACCGAAGATATTGCCAATAAAGCCCTTAAAATGCTTAATGTGGATGAATCCGGTCTCGATGAAATGGATAAACGCATTCTCGCCACCATCATTGATAACTACAATGGCGGTCCCGTCGGACTCAAAACCCTCGCTGTCGCCGTTAACGAAGACCCCGGCACTATCGAGGAAATATATGAACCATATCTCATTCAGCAGGGTTTTCTCGACCGCACTCTCCAGGGTCGCCGTGCCACCTACAAAGCCTATAAACACTTAAATCGCGAAATTCATTCTGCTCAATACTCTTTGTTTGAGGATAGAGAAGAACTCTGAAAGCAGGCTTCCCCCCGTTTTATATCAGCCAGATATAGATATTTTTTAAATTACACAGATAATTATGTCACCATAAGATGTACGGGCAGACCCATGTGTCTGCCCTCTTTGCATATTTCTAAGCTATCATATATATAGTTGCAATTCTGGTGATATAAGGGCAGACATATGGGTCTGCCACTACGGTAGAGGAGATATTTTTAAAAT
>CAZAHZ010000333.1:0-3812 GCA_964485055.1 uncultured Candidatus Cloacimonadota bacterium | reverse complement strand
TAACTATCTGTGTAATATAACAATATCTATATCTGGCTGATATAAAAAGGAGAGGATGCCAGGTTAACTGCATAAACTCTTTGACATTTTTCTATCTCCATTAATATTTCACTGATGGACGAAGGAAAAAAAGGAAGTAGATATTGTGAAAAAAAGTAATATTTCTGTTTTTGGGCTGATTTTCCTGCTTATGACCGGACTTTTTGCCGACGACTCTCCTCTTTTGTATGACGACTCAGAAGTCTCGCTGCTTGAGATCACGGTTGATCCTGCTGACCTTGTCTGGATGTATGAAAATGTCTGGAGCAATTCGCTGCATAATGCCACAATACATTTCAGTAATCCCAATATTGATGAAACCGTGACTGATGTAGGCTTGCGATTGCGTGGCAACACTTCCCGTGTCTCCTGGAAAAAATCATTTAAGCTTTCTTTTAATGATTTTGTGCCCGGCAGGGAATTCTACGATGTGGATAAAATGAATCTGAACGGCGAGCATAATGATCCCTCCATCATCCGCAGTAAACTATGCTGGGACATCTATCAGAATATCGGCATGATCGCCTCTCGCTCAGCCTATTCGGCTGTATATATAAACGATGCCTATTATGGCTTATACATCTCCATTGAGCAGATAGATGACGAATTCCTGAATAAGAATTTTGACGACGATACCGGCAATCTCTGGAAATGTAATTACCCGGCAGGTTTGTATTATCTGGGTGACGATCCCGAACTTTATAAACTGATGGAAAATGGTAAACGCGTCTATGAACTGAAACGCAATGAAGAAGCTGACGATTATTCCCAGCTTGCCCGGTTGATTGATGTGATCAATAACACATCCTCGGAATTTCTGCCGGACTCACTGGAGGCGATGCTCGATATTCCCGGTGTTTTGAAATATCTCGCCATTAATGTCCTCACCGGAAGCTGGGATGATTACTGGTACAATACCAATAATTTTTATATTTATCATGAACCTTCCGAGGACAGGTTTTATATTATCCCTTATGATTATGACAATACTTTCGGTGTGGACTGGATGAATATTGACTGGGCGGAAAGAGATATTTATCAATTCAAGAATCCTGATACAGATCGTCCTTTAGCGGATAGAATTCTCGAAAATGACCAGTTTCGCAATCTTTATACCCATTTCCTGGAATTTTACAGCAGTGAGGTCTATGACCTGGCGCTCTGGGAAACGCGTATTGACAGCCTGAAAGAGATGATCACTCCCTTTGCCGAAATAGATTCCTTCCGGACTTATGATTATGGCTTCACCATGGAAGATTTCCACAATTCCTATTCCGCCACCGGCTATGAAAATCAGCACGTTAAAAACGGTCTCAAGGAATTCATCAATCTGCGAAACGCAAGCCTGGCTGAGCAGATCGAATATTCGAATGCTGCCCCCATTATATATACTGCACACTGGCTGCCTCAAAACCCGCTGCCATCCGATACTGTCCACGTTTCCATCTCAGCTTTCAGCAATTCCGGTTTGGCAGAAGTATATCTCGAATTTTTCCCCGAAGATGACTATGATCCGCTTCTATATCCCATGACTGCCCAGCCTGTGCCCGGCACCGGCTGCGTGGAAGATGCTGACCGCTGGACTGGTGATATCCCGCCCCTGGAGACTCTCGAATACGGCTATTTCCGGATACACGCAATAGATAATGACGGTCTCTCCCAGTTTTATCCCCGCCATCGGAGGATCCTGATCCAGGCAAATTCCGGTGCAGCGGAAGACCTGGTCATCAATGAATTCATGGCGTTAAATGTCAGCACCATTTCCGATGAAGCCGGTGAATATGACGACTGGCTGGAGCTTTATAATCCCTCTGCCGAAAGTATTGAGCTAAGTAATCTTTTTCTGACTGATAATCCTGATAACCTGGATAAATGGCAGTTTCCGCCAGATATATTTCTGCCACCTGCTGAATACCTGCTTATCTGGTGCGATGAAGACCAGGAGCAGGGCGAACTGCATACCAATTTCAAACTCTCCGGTGGTGGAGAATACCTTGCCATCACTGCTTCTGATGGTTTTTCGATAATAGACGAGATCAGCTTCAGCGAGCAATCGGATGATATTTCTTTTGGTAGAAGCCCCGATGCTGCCGAGTTCTGGAGCTTTATGCAGCCCACTCCCGGTGCTGCCAATATTAATGTGGCGATTGAGCCGGAAACGGTCACTCCCCTGCTGTCGTTCTGCAATTACCCCAATCCTTTTAATCCTGAAATCCGGATTTCCTTCTCTTTAATAGAAAATGCCTATATTCTTTTATCAGTTTATAACCCCAGGGGACAGAAGATCATTACCCTGGTAGATAAAGACTTCGCTGCCGGTTACCACGATGTTCTCTGGGACGGCAGGGATGCCGGCGGCAGCAAAGTCAGCTCAGGGATTTATTTATTCAAACTGAAAATAAATGATAATTCGGAAATAATCAATAAAGGTCTTTTACTTAAATGACAGATAAATTCATTCTGGAATTACCTCTGATCTTGCCTTCTCCTCAATCTCTGAAGATGAGCGGAGGATACTGCCATCTCGATAGGAAGCTGAAGCTGATTTCCGACCCGAAATTCAGCTCTGAAAAATCCTTCCTGCTTCAACTTTTTCCGGAACATCTGCCTGATTCCGGCAAGCATTCATTAACCTGCTATTTTACCAGTATCACCTCTTCGCCGGAAAGCTATCAATTAACTATTGAACCTGATAAAATTATAATAGCTGCTGCTAATAGTGCGGGAATTTTTTATGGTATCAGCACACTTGCCCAGTTGATCCGGCAATACGGCAATATTCTGCCCTGCCTGGAGATCATTGATGCTCCTGCCTTTTCCTGGCGGGGACTTCATCTTGATGTCTGCCGTCACTTTTTCTCAACGGATTATATTAAAAAGCTTTTAGACGTTATGGCTGCCTATAAACTCAACAGGTTTCACTGGCATCTCACAGATGACCAGGGCTGGCGGATCGCAATTGATCAATATCCGCTGCTGACAGAAACCGGTGCCTGGAGAAAGGACGAACACGATTAAATTTATGGCGGTTTTTATACAAAATCAGAAATAACAGACATCATCGAATTCGCCCAAAACCGGCATATTGAGATCATTCCCGAAATTGAAATGCCCGGTCACGCCTGCGCCGCAATCGCTGCTTATCCGCAATTATCCTGTCATAATATAAAATTGCCCGTCCCCGGTAAATGAGGTGTTTTTAACGAAGTCTTTTGCCTGGGAAAAGACGAGACTATCAAATTCCTGAAAGATGTGCTCTCAGAGGTTTGTGACCTGTTTCCCGGTCGCTGGCTGCATACCGGCGGTGATGAATGTCCCGCCACAAGCTGGCAGAATTGCCCAGCCTGCCGGAAACGCGCCGCAGATCAGGGCTTGTACGGTGTCTCTAATTTGCAGAACTGGTTTACCCGCGAGATTGCGGAATTCCTGCTTACACGTCACAAAGTGATGATCGGCTGGGAAGAAATTCTCAATTCCGAGCTGCCTCCTGAAACTGTGGTCATGGTCTGGAAAGGTGATGGAATGGAGGTCGCCCGTCAGGCTTTCGCCCGGCAGCATCAGATCATATTATCGCCTGGCTCCTTCTACTATTTTGACTGGAAGCAATTGAATAGCGAAGATGAATTAGGCAGCTTCGGCGTTACGACTCTTTCTAAGACATTTTCTTATGATCCCCTGGATATTTCTGCTGCAGAAAAAGACCGCTCGCTGATTCTCGGTGTGCAGGGAAATATCTGGACGGAAAGACTCACAAATGAAAATCAGGTCTCATA
>CAZAHZ010000332.1:0-3871 GCA_964485055.1 uncultured Candidatus Cloacimonadota bacterium | reverse complement strand
TCCATTCATACTCCTTGTTTTATTTGCAGTCAACTTATTCCAGGACGGGTCAGCACGTCTCCGTTCACCAGTCACAAGTCACAAGTCACCAGTCACTTCTTTTATTATCATTGACAGAATAAAAAGTGAAAAATTAATCTGCAAAAAAAATATTATCATGGGGGTAAAATGCTTTTAACAAAGGCAAAGCGGATGAATTCTGTCCAAAAATCAATAATACGACAAATATTTGAAGCAGCTCAGGGAAAAGCAATCAACCTTGGTTTAGGGGAGATCCAGTTCGATACACCGGAATTACTGCGTGTTTATGCTGCCGAGGTTGTGATGAAGGAGAATTGCCGCTATACGGAAAATGCCGGGCTTCGAGAAATCCGGGAGAAAGTTGCGGAATATTATAATAATAAGGTTGAAATCGAGGGAGTTTGCATTACCTGTGGAGCTGCGGAAGCAATCCATTCCTGTTTTACGGCTTATATTAATCCTGGAGATGAAGTGATGTTAGCAGATCCGACCTTTTTGGCTTATGAAGCTTCCATCAAGTTAAATCAGGGAATTCCCGTCAGGTATCGCCTTGATCCGGATAAGGGCTTTGGTCTTGATAGGGAAGATTTCAAAGCAAAGATCAATGATAAGACCAAGATCGTGGTGATCTGTAATCCATCTAATCCGCTTAGTAAATGCCTTTCACTGGAAGAGCTGAAATTCATGGTAGAAATCTGTGCCCAAAGAGATGTGTTGATCATTGCCGATGAAATATACCGCGAGCTGGCTTATATTCCACGGCAACCGAGTATAATAGATCTATATGAGAATTCGATTGCGATTTCGGGCTTGAGTAAATCGTATTGTATGACGGGCTGGCGGATTGGCTGGGCAGCGAGCCGGAGAGCGGAATATATCCAGCCGGTGGTGGTAGCCCACCAGTATCAGAGCACCTGTGCACCCTATTTATCGCAAAAAGTGGGAATATTGGCATTGAGTGAGGAAGGAATCCAAACAATTGCAGCTATCAAAAGCCGGTTAATTGCTAACTATGAATTTATCAAAGCGTATCTGGCGGATAAATTGCCGGAGATGGAATACCTTCCCCCGGAAGCTGCTCCATATATATTTATCAGGGTGAATAGAGACGATGTGAAGCTGGCTGCAGAACTATGTCAAAAGGGAGTGATCGTAATTCCCGGCAGTGCTTTTGGAGCTTCAGGCAAGAACTGGATACGAATTAGCTATGCCTTGAACCAGGATTTACTGGAAAAAGGTCTGGATATCCTGGCATCAGTTATCAGAGAAATATAAAAACCAGCAGGGGTGAATGACTATTCGCTTTTGTTTGGAAATCGTTGTAGATGCAAAAAACCTGCCCGGAGGATTAATCGAGGCAGGTTTTTTTTACTCAGAGGGATATAAGAGTGATATTTACATAGGACCAGAATCTTCATGTCCTTTTATTTCAATTTCAATATCGCGGGGAAGTTTATTTTCAAAATCTCCCAGGCTTTTATAGAAGTAATCAATAGGTTTCTTGTTTTTCATGATCACTTTGAGAATATCATTTTCCAGCATGTCAGAATAATATTTATTCCAGATTTCATCAGAGACTGGCTTCAGGATTATTTTAAGTTTCTTTTCCTGGTCATTTCGCATAATCGTAAGCTGGAATTCCTGATCAAAATCAACATCTTTGAGGATTTCACCTATATCGTCAAATTCCTTGATTTCGGAATCGTTTATTTTGAGTATGATATCTCCTGACAACACACCTCCGACATCAGCCGAGGTTTCCGGAATTACCTTATCAACCAGAAGACCGGATTTTATCTTCATCTGCTCATATTTATCATCCTCAACTTCAGAAATGATCACTCCCAGAATTTTATTGGAAGAATCCTGATACGCTAATACGTGTAATTTTTCCGGCAGACCTACTGCATCCCAGATACCGTAGATATCATCAAGTCCATCTATGATATCGAGTCCATGAAACAGATCATCTACCTCAAAAAACTCAAAGAAGTTGTTGGACATCTCTGCCAGAGTTAATGTTGTGTCATGATAATCGCCATTCCGCCAATAATGGATATTAATCATGTCGCCCGGTTGAAAAGTACGCATCATAGGGCGAACCTGATCCTGACTATAGAGTTTTTCCTTGTTTATGGATAGAATTATATCATCTATCAACAGTCCCGCTTTATCTGCCGGACTTTCATCACTGACAACGGTCACCTGCAAGCCATGATCATCAGTGAAACCTTCGCTCTGGAAATCCTCGCTAATGCTGACACCCATCCAGGCAAGTTTGATCCGGCTTTTTTCTTCCTTTTCACCTAAAGTCACTTTATAAGATGTTTCTTCACCTTCTTTCCAGATTGTGATCAATACATTATCTCCCAAGGTGGAATTTCTGATCATCCGGGTTAACTGATTACGGGTATAAACCTTTTCTCCCTGATAAGTTCTGATGATCATACCTTTTTGCATACCAGCAGTTTCTGCGGCAGAGCCTTTGACGACGTCCGCGATCAGGATACCATATCCATCAGTGATCTGATATTGAGCATAACTGGAATGATCAATATCCAGAGTGGAAACACCCAGAAACGGTATAGTTTCAGCATTCATCGTTATAACTGCTACAAGCAGTATCAGGCTGAATATAAAATATTTCATTATTCCTCACTATTAGTAGGAACCGGCAGTAACTTTTCTGATCTTATTATTCTGCAATTGCCGGTTATATTCTGAAACCACCATCACCTTGCCAACGCGAGGTGAGTTATACTGCCTGATCAGATAAGTTTTATCGTTACTAATTAAATCATTCCCGGATTTAATCGTAGTTTCCTGATCATTCTGCATCACAATACCATTTCCGGTCTGGTCATTAGTTACCACCGCAGGAATTTCCTTTTCCTGATCGCCAAAGACAAAATTATTCGCGTCCTGGGCAAAATGCGGAATGATAATCGTGACCACCAGAATTAAGAACATCAAGGCAGCCAGTGACAAAGCCCAGCGGTAGCGAACCAGATATTGCCTCTGGTTACTGAAGAAATTATGCAGCAATCGGCTACGCAGTGCAGTAAATTGGTACTGGTCATCTATTTCAGGAATTTTCAGAGAATTAAGCAAATCTTTTATCTGTTTCATCAGCAGACTCCTGTTCCAGAATTATTTTTAGCTTTTTTAAACTTCGGTGCATTTTTACTTTTAATGCACTTTCTTTCTTTCCAAAAATCTCGGTCAACTCTTTATAAGGCTTCTTTTCAAAGTATTTAAGAGCTATCAGATTTTGTTCCAGGGGTGTTAACCTTGTTAAACATTTTTTCACATATTCAAACTGATAAGGATAAACCGTTATGTCCTCCGGTAAATCATTCATTTTTTTTATTGCAAGCAGGCGGTCTCGCTTGCGATCACGATAATACTGATTAACTTCACTAACCGCAATGCGGTATAGCCAGGCTGAAAAAGAGCAGTGGTGTGCATCCAGAAACCTAAAGCGATATAAATTCTTCATGGCTTTGAAGAAGACATTGGAGACGATCTCGTTCCTGATATCTTCGTTAAAAGTCCGGTGAAATACGAAGTTATTGATCTTAGGATAATAAATCCTGTAGAGTTCATCAAAAGCCTGGATATCCTGTTTGGCTTTCTTAACTAATTCCCTTTCATCCAAAAGACACCACCTTATCTCTTTTCAGTTTCGTTATATTAACGCATTATCCCTTTTCGGTTACATCAATATTATTACTTTTCAATGATTTATTGATATTCTGTCAATGGGAATATCAGGGTAATCTGGCATCCCCCCGAAAATTAACAGAATTTCTGCTGTAAGTGGACTTGCACCGCCAGTGTAATCACGGGT
>CAZAHZ010000331.1:0-3881 GCA_964485055.1 uncultured Candidatus Cloacimonadota bacterium | reverse complement strand
GCCTGCTGCTGCGGATAATCTTTTATTCTGCTCATCATGCTCAAGATCGAGTCTTTGATATTTTGAAAATGATCTCGCGGCAGTTCCGGCTGAAACAGCACATAAGAGATAGATTCCAGTGCCAGTGGCAGATCCTCGGTAAAGCATTTCACTCGCAGGGTGGTAATATCCATCTGCGGATTTACCCGCAGATTTATCCCATGCAAGGCACAAAAATCCATAAATTTATCATAACTGTGCAGCTTATTCCCATATAGCATTAATGCGCCTGTCAAATAGTTTACACCACGGTTATCCGGTGATTCATAAAGCTGTGAAACATTAAAACCGGCTGATATTCCGATTGTAGGCTTGCCGGTTATTTTACGGTAAAGCACATTAACTCCGTTATCAAGATGTTTTTGGACGTAATCGCTTTCCGTATGATTATATTTCACCGCTGGCTTTTCCTCGAATAATGCCTTGATCTGCTCTGCCGGTATGGTCTTGGTGCCCTGATAAAATATCTTGATGTATTTCTCTTTCAGCCATTTATCTATGATCACGCGAATATCACTTCGAGATATTTTCTTTAATTCGTCCGGGTAGGTGTAATAACTTCGATAATCCGAATATATCTCATCCATCCCCAGGCTCGAAGCATAAGATTCCACATATTCTCTGGAAAAACGAAATGAGTTCAACACCTCTGCCTTATGCTGCATCAATTGAACTGCACTGATCCCCCTGCAGCGGAAATCATACCAGCAGTCCCGAAAAGCTTTGATCACATTCACCGGATCTATTCCTTTTTTGGGAAATAGCATGATTATTGATAATCCGTCATTTATCCCGCTGATGGAATTTATCTTGATGCTGTCCACAAGCTGTCTCCGCTTAAATAATTCATCATATATATACGAATTCTTTTCAATAAAAAGGGCTTTGTCCACCAGGGATAAAGCGACGGCATCAGGATGGGTTTCTGCCAGATCAGGGATTGCCACTGCTATCACATCGGATTGGGATTTGTGGTTGATTGTTTTGAATTCAAAGCCGTCCGGATGTCCGCCAAATTGCGGGTTCCGTATTATTTCTTCCTTCGCTTCCCAGTCTCCAAAATAGCTCTCTATTGCTGCATTCAGTGATTCCCGCTCAAAATCTCCGGCGACTACTAATATACAGTTCCCCGGAAAATAATAATGACTGATAAATTCCTGCAAATCTTTCTGACTGGCTTTGATTAATGTTTTGCGGTTGCCTATTATTGGATTTTTATAGGTATTATCCCGTAAATATAAATCTGCTATCTTTTCGATCAGATAGTCTTCAGGATCATTCTCGGTCTCTTTTAATTCTTCAAAGATCACTTTCTTCTCAGATTTAAAATCTACCAGCGAAAAATCCGGATAACGCACCAGGTCTGCCAGTATCTTCACAGATTCTTCTATATTTTCACTCGAAATATCTATATAATAGCAGGTGCTGTCATATTCCGTGTAAGCATTTATTGATCCGCCCAGAAATGAAATCCTGTCCATCACGCCACCATCAGGATAATTCCGCGTTGATTTAAATACCAGATGTTCGGAAAAATGCGAATATCCCGCTTCTTCCGGTCGCTCCCACGCTGAGCCTATCCTGATATAAAGATGAATACTCACCAACGGATTTGAATGATCACTCGCATAGATCACCTTAAACCCATTTTTTAATATTTGATGTTCTGCTATCTGTTCTACTGTCATAATTCTATAAAATTTTCACTCCAGACGCCGGCATAGGCGTCATGATTATGGATTGATTCCTGGTTTACCGTCTCAACTTTAAAAGTCTCTATTCGCTCATCTGAACGTAATTTCAAGGTTATCTCCCGCACTATATCTTCCGCAAAGCGCGGATTGCCATACGCTTTCTCTGTTACATATTTCTCATCCGGTCTTTTTAGTAAAGAATATATTTCACAGCTCGCTGAGGCTTCCACTATTTCTATCAATTCTTCCAGCCACACAAAACCTTTCAATCTCACCTGAATATTCACATGCGATCGCTGACTGTGTGCTCCCTGCTCACTGATCTCTTTGGAACAGGGACACAGCGTTGTGATGGGCACTTTCACGCCTATCACCAGCTTATATTCCTCTCCCAGCGAAGCTTGAAAATGACATTGATAGGCTAATAACGATCTGATCTTGCTCACTGGTGCTTCTTTTTCCATAAAATATGGAAAATCCACTACTGCAAAGGCTGTTTCCGAGCCTAATGTCTTCCGCAGTTCCTGCAGAAACTGCTCCAGGTTGGTGATCAGATCCTCTTTATGATAGCGGTTCAGCACTTCCAGAAAACGGCTCATGTGCGTGCCCCGTTCCTGCTCCTGCAAATCTACGTATAAAGCAATCTGAGCAACGGTCTGCTGCTGCTTATTACGCCTGTCTTCCACGATTATCGGATAGAGTATGTTTCTCACTCCCACCCGGTCAATTGTGATCTCTCTGTTATCTCTCTCACTTTGAATATCTATCTTATCTTTCATAATTTTTTCACTCCAGATATTGCTCTGCACCTGAGCTAATCATTTTTGCCAATTCACCTGCCTCATCAAGATAATATATTATCACGCACGCATTTTCCAGTTTATCTGCCAGTATCACGGCATCCTCCGGCGGTAATAAAAATGCAGCCGTGGATAATCCATCCGCACGTTCTGCTGTTTCTGAAATTGCCGTCACGGATACGCATTCCCTCGCCGGATACCCTGTTAACGCATTTATGATGTGATGATAACGCACTCCATCCACTTCAAAATACCGCTCATAATCGCCTGAAGTCACCACTGCCTGATCCTTGATCCGTATTTTGTCTATTATCTCACTGCGGTCTCCCCGCGGATGCTGGACCCCGATCAGCACCTCTCCCATACCTTCTAACCTGATATCACCCCCGGCATTGATCAACATGCCGCTTACTCCCTTGCCCCTAAAATATTCAACTATTTTATCAACTATATATCCCTTGGCTATACTGCCCAGGTTTATTTTCATTCCTTGAGGCTTAATTATATTTTTGTCATTATATCTGATCTGATTAAAGCCTATATAACGCAATGCTTCCGCCACCTGATCGCTATCAGGGATTGTGCCCTGCTCAATATCCCAGATTTCTGACAATCTCCCGATACTCAGATCGTATCTGCCCCCTGTCATCTGGTAAAAATATTCTCCTGCCTCCAGCATATTATAAATCTCTCCGGTAATTGCCACGCTATCCGCCTCTGCCCCATTGATCGCAGATATAATGCTGCCTTCGTCATAATATGATAACTCCCGCTCATATCTGCCGGCTAAGCTAAAAGCACTATCAACGATGGATTCCAGGTCTTTCACTTTAGCAGAAGCCTCTATCTCAAAAACCGTGTCCATCAAAAAATCACTCTTCTTCACTTCAAACACGCGGTTATGCTGCTTCCACACTCCCCATGCGATGAGCAGTATTATAAATATTACCTGTATTAAGTACCCAAGTTTCTTTTTATTCATATTAATAACAAAATTTCGCCCTTCACTATATTTGTCAATTATTGTCCCGTCTAAGTTCACAATGCTTCCATCGTCCCCCTCTTCTCCCCTTCTCATCTTGCTCAGCTAATGCTCCAAATCCTATAGCTCATCAAGAGCTATTATATTCAAAACAACTCGCCAGACCGGATTACCGACCTGGCGAGTTTTAATATTACCCATATTCAGCAAATCATTCCTTTATGATTTCTCCCTTTTCTTAACTCCCATGGACAGAATTGACTTAATAGACAGGATAGACAGAATTTCATCAAGTCCATAAAGTCCATAAAGTCTATCTAAGTGATTTGTCTTCTTCTCCTTTACTCTTCTGGTTCACTTTCTTTA
>CAZAHZ010000330.1:0-3929 GCA_964485055.1 uncultured Candidatus Cloacimonadota bacterium | reverse complement strand
CGGTGACATCGTTTCTCTGGCAGGAATGGAATTTGTGGATGTGGGCGAAACAGTTGCCTATAAGGAACATCCATTTCCTGTGCCTCTGATTGAAATTGATGAACCTACTATCTCTATGGAGATTTTTGTTAATAATTCACCCTTTGCTGGAAAATCTGGTAAAAATGTTACATCTAATAAAATATATGAAAGATTGCTCAAAGAACTCCAGACTAATGTCTCGTTAGATGTGGGAAAAAATCCCGCTTCTGATGGCTTTATCGTGAAAGGTCGGGGCGAGCTGCAACTGGCTATCCTGATCGAAAATATGAGAAGAGAAAACTTTGAACTCCAGGTCTCCAAACCCAAAGTTATCTACCGAGAAGTTGATGGCAAAAAAACTGAGCCGATCGAACTGGCTATCGTAGATGTTGCCGAAGAGTATATTGGTGTGGTCATTGAGATGATGGGCTTTCGAAAGGGTGAATTGATCAATATGACTGCTGCAAATGAAGGCTATTCACGTCTGGAATTTAAAGTTCCCGCCCGTTCTTTGATCGGTTTTAGAAATGATTTTTTAACTGAAACTCGCGGGACTGGTATCATTAATCACAGTTTTTATGAATATGAATTCTATAAAGGTGATATTGCCAATTCTACTCATGGTTCGTTGATTTCCATGGAAAGTGGTGTTGCCATGGGCTATTCCTTGAATAGTTTCCAGCCCAGGGGTGTTTTCTTTATCGGACCTCAAACCGAAGTTTATGCCGGTATGATCGTGGGACAGCATGCCAAAGAATCCGACCTGGTGATCAATGTCTGTAGAGGCAAGAAACTGACAAATGTCCGAGCTTCCGGTTCTGATGATGCTATCAAGCTTATTCCGCCCAGACAATTTTCACTGGAGCAGGCTCTCGAATACATCGGAGATGACGAATTACTGGAAATCACCCCAGACTCCATCCGTATGAGAAAAAAGATACTCGAACACCTCGGAAGAAAGAGATCAGAAAAGAAATAAATCCCCATGTAATTTCAAATTAGAGGTTAGATTGTTGACATAAAACAATGATGTAAAATTATGGAAAAAAATTTGGAGAGCAATAGTGGACTCAAAATACATGGATGGAGAGCTTCCAAGTCATTTTGCAGATCGGGTGGGATATGCTTATTCTTCCAATCTGAATAAAGATAGAAAGAAGGAATATGGTCAATATTTTACACCAATTAAAATTGCTGATTATATGAGTTCATTATGTACAAAGTTAAATGAAACCGTCCTGAATATATTAGATCCCGGTTGTGGTACAGGAACTTTAAGTTGCTCCCTGGTAGAATTCCTGGCTCAGAAAAGTACGATTTTAAATGAGATTAATTTAACTTCTTATGAACTTGATGCAAACTTGCTCCCATATACAAATAAAGTTTTTGAATATCTCGCGGTTTGGATAAAAAAAGAGTATCCGTATATCATATTTCATTATAAAATAATAAATAATGACTTTATTCTGGACAATCAATCAACCTTTGATGAAGCAACCTTTTTCACACCTAATGAGACTTCGAAAAGATTCGACATCATTATTTCCAACCCGCCTTATTTTAAAATCTCAAAATCTGATGAAAGAGCCACCATTGCCTCTTCTATCGTTCATTGACAGCCTAATATATATTCCATCTTTATGATGCTTTCGGCTTTACTCCTTATCGAAAGAGGTGAAATGATCTTCATCGTCCCGAGGAGTTTCACTTCAGGTCCATATTTTCGACTTTTCAGAGAAAAATTCTTCAGAACAATTCTACTAAAAAATATTCATGTGTTCAATTCCAGGAAAAAAGCTTTTAAAAGAGATAATGTATTGCAGGAAAACATTATTCTTAAAGCTGTTAATGAAAAATTACATCCTGATGATGAGGTCATAATATCCACTTCAGAAAGTATGGAAGATATAGAACAAGCTGAAATCTCACAATATGCTTTCCAGGAAGTAATTGATATGGAAAGCAAGCAGAAAATTCTCTACATCCCTCTAAATCATCAGGATAAAGAAATCATCAGATTATTTAAAAAATGGAATAATAGTTTTGAGAGGAACTTTATAAAAATATCAACTGGTCCTGTTGTAGCTTTCAGAAAAAGTGATTATCTTGTTGATAATAACGATTCCTCAAAAGCAAATACCAATCCTTTAATATGGATAACAAACACTAAACCCATGAAACTAATTTTCCCAAGCGATAAAAATAAAAAACAGTATATCATTGATTGCTCTACAACCCAGAATATTCTTGTGAAAAATATGAATTACGTTTTATTGAGAAGATTCAGCACAAAAGATGATATAAGCAGACTAATTGCCACTCCCTATTTTGCTGAAAATTTCACTCACACTAAAATCGGGATTGAAAACCATCTCAATTACATCTATAAATATAAAGGTGAATTGAATAAATATGAAGTTATGGGCATAGCTGCCTTGCTGAACAGTACACTTTTTGATACTTATTTCAGAACATTTAATGGCAATACGCAGGTTAGTGCCACTGAACTTCAGGATATCCCACTACCGGATATGTCAAAGATTGAATCTATTGGTGTGGAAATCTTGAAGTCAAATGTATTTACGCAGCATAGAATTGATTCCATTATAAATGAAAAAATACTGGCTTAGGATATAATTATGAATAAAATTAAAGAAGCAAAGAAAATTCTCTCAGATTTAGGCTTACCAGGAAAACAACAAAATGACCGTAGCGCCAGAACCCTTCTTTCTCTGCTTGCCCTTAAAAAAAACACACCCTGTAAAGAGGCAAATAATCCAATTATTGGTATCCATTCGATAATTCAATTTGTGACATTAAATTATGATTTTAGCTATGCAGAAAATTCCAGAGAAACTATCAGAAGACAAACATTACATCAATTCGAACAAGCAGGTTTAATTGAACGCAATAGAGATAATCCTTCCAGACCAACAAATAGTGGGAAAACAGTTTATAGTATTATTCCTGAACTTTTAGAGATTATCAAGTCTTATAAAACAAAAGAATGGAAAAGTAAACTAAAAAACTTCAACTCTCTCAGAGAAACATTAACTGATAAATATTACAGAAAACAAAATATCAAAAAAATTCCTTTAATCATAAATGGAGTAGAATTCTCTTTATCAGCAGGAAAACATAATGAAGTCCAGGTAGCTATAATTAAAGAATTTGCTGAAAGATTTGCCAAAGGCTCTGAACTAATCTATCTGGGTGATACTTAAAAAAAAGACCTGTTCTACATTATTGAGATATTAACAAAAATCGGTATCCCATTTGATAAACATAATAAATTACCGGATGTAGTAATATATGACGAGAGCAGAAACTGGTTGTACCTGGTCGAAGCGGTGACATCACATGGTCCCATAACTCCCAAACGAATAATCGAATTAGAAGAGTTATTAATAAACTGTCCTGCAGGCAAAGTATATGTAACAGCTTTCTTAGTGTTTTCAGATTTCAACAAATATTCCAAAGAAATAGCTTGGGAAACCGAAGTCTGGATTGTTGAATTTCCTGATCATATGATCCACTTCAATGGTGATAAATTTATTGGTCCTAGATAAAAATTTTGTTCCCAAATAAGAATAATAAAACATCTGTTTCGGCTTCAATGTAAATTGACTACAATAAATAATTAATAACGGATATGAATCTATTTTTTTTATCGTATTTCTCTATTTGGATGAAAGATAATAGATATGCAATTTCACAAATTCCATGGCAACAATTTAATTACGGGACAAATAGAATCCCTGCCCAAGGATGGTCTGGATACAATAACTAGGGCTGTGTGATAGCCCCAGAAATATTACATTACTCAAGTTTCGCAGAAGCATAAACTCGCAGCACCATGATATTTTTGAAGTCTCAACGACTGATAATTATCAGCCTAAATAGTTACC
>CAZAHZ010000329.1:0-3966 GCA_964485055.1 uncultured Candidatus Cloacimonadota bacterium | reverse complement strand
TAATTTTACAGTAAAATTAAGCCCTTATATTTTAATTTCGGGGGGATGCGAGATTGTTAAATTACCTCATTAATTCCTGTGATAGTTACAGATTATTTTCTAGCATCTCGACGATTAATGCTGAATAAAATAGTTGCCAGATAAACTGCTTTAAATAATTATAGATTAAAGCAAAATGGTAGCTGGGATTTCAGGTTAAAAGGGGTAGAATGAGGTTAAATGAAATATTTTAGGATATTAAGATGATGAAAGAAGAAGAATTGCAATATAAAATAGCATGCAGTGAGGGAAGCGATAAAATTGAGGCAATTTTAGGTTATGCCTATTTCATGCGTCAATCTAACCTGAAAAAAAGCTGTGAATTAGCGGTTAAGGCAGAGCTTCTGGCAATTGAATTTGAAGAAAAGAATTTAGAATTGCGAGCCATTGCCTCTCATTCTTATGCGTATTTTTATCACTCAAAATTTTATGAAGCTGAACGACTGGCAGATAAACTTCTAAAAATGGGTACGAAAGCTGACAACGTTAATTCCATAGGTACTTCATATAACATTAAAGCTAGAATTGCTTATAAATTAAAGAATATGGCTCTGGCGTTGGAACATAACTTGAAAGCTCTCGAATTTTATCTGCAAAAACCCGTGGCAGTGAACCTGATGAGCTGTTACAACAACCTTGGAACATGTCATCAACAAATGCAAAATTATAATGAAGCGTTGAATTATTTTCAACTGGCTCTCAAAGAAGCAGATAATATCCATCATCCGGCAAGAGAAGTGATACTGATGAATATTGGCACTATCCAATATTCCAAAGAGGATTATCATTCAGCTCTGCAATCCTTCCTGCAAGCTAAAAAGACTTTCCTTGAAAGTAACATGACGAAAGATCTGGTTATTGTAGATAGTAATATTGGCTTAGCTTATTATAAATTAGATCGGATTATTGAAGGGGATAGATATTTTCAAAAATCTTATAAGTTATCAAAAAAAATTAACGAGCCTGAGGGTTTAAGCATGACTTGCCAGGTTATTGGTACAGCGTTATTAGAAAAAGAAAAAGTTGATGAATCTTACAGTTATTTAAGTAAAGCACTTAAAGTTGCACAGGAGAATAATCTGATTGGCATCAAATTAACTATTTATGAAAGTTTAGCAGTTTATTGGAAAAAAAAAGATGACTACCATCAAGTGAGTGATTGTCTTAATCAGGTTATCACCTTAACCCGCGAGTTGAATAAGGAAATGCAGCAGAATAAACTATCGGAACTGGAAGCTAAATATAAAACCGAAATCTATAAATTAAAAGCTCAGGAATTGGATACCCAAAATAAATCCATGTCCGAACAGATTGACAAATTTAAGGTTTCTTTACAGGAATTACGTAAAATACATCGGGATTTGGAGCAGAAATTCCAGCAGGCTGCTACTAAGATCAATGAACAGGATGATCTTCTTTCCTCGCAATCTCGGATGGCTACGATTGGCGAAATGGTCTCTCTGATCGCCCACCAGTGGCGCCAGCCTCTCAATGTGATTGGTCTGCTGGTGCAATCCTTTCAGGATGCCTGGGAGTTTGACGAGATGTCTGATGAATTCGTTGATCAACAGGTGAAAATTGTGATGGAGCAGATCAACTATATGTCAGATACAATCACTGATTTCAGGAATTTCTTCAAGTCAGAATTTATCAGAGAATTTGAACTGCAGGAAGTCGTAAAAAAATCTTTGCTGCTCCTGGATTATTCGCTGAAAAAATCACAAATTGAAATATTGACGGAATTTGAAGATGAATGCCGCTTTAGTGGCAATCCCAATGATCTCGTACAGGTCATCCTCAATCTTCTTAATAATGCAAGAGATGCAATAGAGGAAAAAAATATCTGCAAACCATACATCAGAATTAATATGAAGAAATTCAATAATAATATAGTTATCAGTGTTTTTAATTCTGGAAGCCATCTAAGCGAAGCTGTGAAGCAAAAGCTTTTTGAACCATATTACACTACCAAAGGCAAGGAAGGTACCGGGATAGGATTATATATTTGCAAGATGATCATCGAAAATAAATTTCACGGAACTATTGATGCTCAGAACCTTGATGCGGGAGTTCAATTTACCATCAAATTAACCGCTGAATGTAAAAATTCCGTGATTTATTGATTAAAATAAATGAAGTTATGTATATTATATGAAACGGGAGATATTGTTGTATGAAGAAAATACTCTTTATTAGCTTATTTATTATTTTATTCTCTAGTCTCTTTGCAGAAGATATACCGGATTGGGTTAGCTACTACAACAAGACCGGAACAATTGAAAATCATAAAAAATATTATTTCGGAATTGGCACTTCTGAGCAGTCGCAAAGTAAAGCAGATAAAACAGCTCTCAAGAATTTCGCTATGTCCATTGAAACTAAAGTAAAAAGTGAAGTTAACAGTTATCTGAGTGAAAAGAATGGAAAAGTGAAAGATGAAATTTCCAAAGAAATTAATATCAGCTCAGATATTGGGTTAAAAGGTATTACCATTACCGGAAGATATTATAATGGTGAAAACTATTACAGCATTGTCCAGTATGCCAAAAAAGAATATAATCTTATACTGCGAGAGGAAGTGGAAAGAGATTTAGAACGACAGAAAATCGAACTGGGAAAAGAAATTGAAGAAAATAAAATTGCTGAAAAAGAAAAACAGGAAGAGATCAGAAAGAAAAAAGAGAAAGAGAAAATCAAAGACTCACTGGCTGAAATGAAAAATGAACTCATGCTTAAATTAAGAAATAAATATCCTGAGTTTTTTAATTCTGCTCCACCTTATCAGGCTGTAAGTTTCCGAAATGGACAATTAATTCCCTCTAAATTTCAAATTAATCTCAAAGCCGGTTTATTTCCAGTTTCTCTGGATAATGTCCTGCTTTCCTATAAATTGTGGTTATTTGAGTTCTCTTCTACTTCAGCTTTTTATGATAATAAATTTGATCAGCAGGAATTGCAACTTAAATTTCAGATACTGCCATATTCCGGCAACTTCTATAAATTCTCTGCTGCTTTTGGATTTAACGGATATAAGACTGATCTAATTGAATCAGACTTTCAAGATGCATATTTGCTTGTAACTCCTTTTATTACTGGGAATGTCACGCTCCCTGATTTGTATTTCTCTTTTGCCTCTATTTATGCAGATTTAGGGAAAGCTTGCTTTGCTGTTAATAATTATCTTTTCTATAATCAGCTTAAGGACAGATTTAGCGTGATAGCTGAGCTGGATTATTTTTACGACAAGAATTTAAGGGATAAGTTTAATGATGCCGTTGTTTTTCAACCGGCATTGAGATTTAAAACCACCGATAACATCACTTCCACCTTTTCCTATGAAGATAATGAACTATGGAAGATCAGCATTGAAGTAGGATTTTAGAAATTGATAAATGTTCAAAACTACCGCTGTCTGGATAATTATCTAACTAATTACGGGATTTAATGAATTAAAGGCTGAAATGAAGTAAATACTGAAAATTTTTCTATATCACCCAGACTGCATCTTATAACAGCTTAACTGGTAACATCGAAAACGGAGAATTTATCGGTGACAGCATGGAAAAACTAGAATATTAGTCCTGTGTGAAATAAAGGTGATAAATAATGCAAATATATCAAGGGAAAAAATATTTCTTTACATTAAAAAGGATAAAGACATAACTAACAATGAGGTTGGGGCTTGGAAATTAAGAATTCAAAGGGGAGAATATGAAGAAAATAGGTGTAATTCTTTTATTATTGATGGTTTTAGTTTTATCGGGCGAGATGAATAAGCGGATAATCGGGTATTTTGTTTCCTGGGGAGTTTATGGCAGGGATTATCATGTACCGGATATACCCGCGGAGAAGATCACGCATATCAATTATGCCTTTGCCAATATTAACAGCCAGACGCTGGAAATAATGCTGGGGGATGCTTATGCT
>CAZAHZ010000328.1:0-3984 GCA_964485055.1 uncultured Candidatus Cloacimonadota bacterium | reverse complement strand
TTAACGTTTTTATAGTTATTTTCTTTGTATTTATCAGCCTGAGGGCTGATGGCACGCCGGCTGAAGGTTCTGGCACAGAAAATGATCCCTATCAAATCGCAATTTTAGATAACCTGCTCTGGCTGAGCACTACTGAAACAGTCTGGGATAGTTATTACTTTCAACAGACGCAGGACATAGATGCCAGTGATACGCAATACTGGAATGATGGTGCTGGATTCAGCCCGATCGGAGGAGTCGAAAGCAACTTACGGTTTTGTGGATTTTATAATGGGGATGGTCACATCATTGATAGTTTATATATAAACAGACCCGGAGGTGCAGCTACAGGTAGTACAGGATTTTTTGGAAAAACTGATGGAGCGACTATCGCAGCACTTGGGATTACTAATTTAGATGTGTCTGGGCGTAGTAATGTTGGCGGTCTGGCAGGTAGAAATCATGATTCAACGATCATTGGCTGCTATGTAAGCGGGAGTGTTAGTGGAATAAATGATGTAGGTGGTTTGGCTGGAGAAAGTGATGATTCCGCGATCAGCGACTGCCATGCAAGTGGAAGCGTGAGTGGAGACGAGAATGTTGGAGGTTTGGTGGGTTTGAATGAAGATGCCACGATCGCAGGCAGCTATGCAATAGTAAGTGTGGAAGGTGATATTTATATTGGGGGTCTGGTAGGTGAAAATCATAGAGCAACAATCAGTGAGAGCTATGCTAGTGGGGATGTAACAGGCGATGAGATAGTTGGTGGATTAGTGGGTTTTAACAATGTGAATTGCACGGTCAGCAACAGCTATTCAAGCGGGAATGTGACTGGATCAGCCATGGTTGGTGGCTTGATTGGAAATATCCATAGGACTTTGATCACCAATAGCTATTATGATTATGAGACTGTTTATATAAATGATCAGCATAAAATGTCTATCGGAGCTCTCACCACTGAGTTATATAATGAATGGATAAACAATAATCTTTCGTTAGAGATCACTGATTATCTGTCTTATGATGAAGGTCATTATCTTATAAGTACTACAGATGATTTTGCAAAGCTTATAGCATTCGGGCAAAATAGCGATTATAGTTTTTTACTAACATCTGACATTGATTTAACTGGTAATCCGAATATTTTTATCCCATACTTTGCCGGAACTTTTAATGGAAACTCTCACAATATAGACGGATTGCATATAAATAGTCCATTGATCAATTTTATTGGACTTTTTGGCAGTACTTGTGGAGCGACTATCCAGGCACTTGGAGTGACAAATTTTAATGTGACAGGATATGATTCCGTGGGTGGTTTGGCAGGGTATAACTGGAATTCCTCGATCAGCGAAAGCTATGTAAATGGAAGTGTGACTGGGCATTGGGAAGTTGGAGGATTGACCGGCTTTAATGTAGATACCCCACTAAATGAATGCTATGCCGGAGGCAGTGTGAATGGAGTATATGATGTAGGTGGTCTGGCAGGCTGGATTGATAATTCAGCGGTCAGCAATTGCTATGTTAGAAGTAGCATAAATGGAGATTTCAGTGTTGGTGGCCTGGTAGGAATTAATTGGGAATCTACGATCAGTGAAAACTATGCCACTGGTTATATTAACGGAAATGTTTATACAGGTGGACTGGTAGGAGAAAATCATTTATCAGAAATATCTAATTGTATTTGGAATATAGAGACAACTGGGCAGTCATCTGCATATGGAGAAGATTCAGGTGGCAGTATAACTAATGTTCTTGGTTTAACGACATCAGAGATGCAGATTACAAGCAATTATACAGATATTGGCTGGGACTTTGTAGGGGAAAATATTAATGGAACAGAAGATATCTGGGCTATAAACGGTATTATAAACAACTCCTATCCAAATATTGTCGATCTGGAATGGTCATATTACGGGAGTGGACTTTTAGCACAATTTGATGCAAATCCCACTTATGGTGATACACCATTGACAGTAAATTTTATGGATGAATCAGTAGCACTGGATCCTATTGTTACCTGGCAGTGGGACTTTGAAAATGACGGGGAAATTGACTCTTATGAGCAAAATCCAGTCTGGATATATAATGAACCGGGTATTTACAGTGTAAGTTTGACGGTTAGCAATGATAATCGGGAAACATCTACGGAATTGAAGGAGAATTATATTACCGTAAATTATAGCAGCATACAACCTCAGGGCAGCGGAACAGAAACAGACCCTTACTTAGTGGAATCTTTAAGCAATCTGCTCTGGATCAGTACAAATGAAAGCTGCTGGAGCAGTTATTTTCTGCAGACAGCAGATATAGATGCCAGTGATACGCAAACCTGGAATTTCGGCGCTGGTTTCCTTCCGATTGGGGATAGTGTATTTCAAGGAAGTTACTTTGGAGATAACCATACCATTGACGGACTCTATATCAATAGACCGGATGATAATTACATCGGACTTTTTGGATATACTACTGGAGCAGTCATTGAAGCGCTTGGCGTCACTAATGTTAATGTGACTGGCTGCTCTAAAGTTGGAGGCTTAGTAGCATTTAATTATTCCCAATCCTCGATCAGTGATTGTTATGTAAGCGGAAGTGTGAACGGTGAAAGTGATGTAGTGGGTGGTTTGGTTGGAAGGAATACTCTTTCCATGATCAATCGTTGCCATTCAGACGTAATCGTTACTGGATCAGGTCGGGTTGGTGGTTTGGTAGGAGACAATGGTTCTCATTCCAATATCTGGGAAAGCTATGCCACCGGTAGTGTCACGGCAGGCAATGAAGTCGGTGGCTTGGTGGGAACTTCAAGTATGTCCAATATTAATAGCTGTTATTCCAGCGTTAGTGTGATGGGGGAAGGTATTTATATTGGCGGTTTGGTAGGAAGTTTTGGTGAATCTTCACTAAGTGAAAGCTATTATGATTATGAAACAGTTCTAATTAATAATGAGCATATATTAACAGTAGGAGCTCTTAACAATGAACTATACAATGAATGGATAAATAATGATCTTACGTTAGATATCACAGATTATCTGTCTTATGAAGATGGAGATTATCTTATTAATACTACAGAAGATTTTACTAAGCTTCTGGCATTCGGTCAAAACGAACAATACAGTTTTCTGCTAACTGATGACCTTGATTTAGCTGAGAATCCTGATTTTTACATACCCTACTTTTCAGGTACTTTTAGGGGAGACTTTCATATAATTAACGCTCTAAATGTAAACATGACTGAGAGTAAAAATATTGGACTTTTTGGATATACTCATCAAGCAACCATAGAAGCTCTTGGTGTTACTGAGGTAGATATCAGCGGTTATTATTTAGTTGGAGCTTTGGTAGGAAATACTTATAGCTCTACGATCAGCAAGTGCTTTGCAAGTGGTGATGTGACTGGAAATGATAATTCTATTGGAGGTCTTATAGGGTGGACTCAAGATTCGGCTGTCAGCAAATGCTATACAAATTGCAATGTGAATGGTAATTATTATATAGGCGGCTTGATAGGTACTAATAAAGAATCAATAACCAGCGAATGTTTTGCAAGTGGTAGTGTAAGTGGAAATTCACAAGCAGGTGGCTTAATAGGATTTAATAATTGCTCCTCGACCATTGATTGCTATGCCAGGAGTACTGTGACCGCAGATGAATGGTCCGGTGGGTTGGTAGGAAGTAACTGGGAATCTACTATCAGCAAAAGCTATGCTACAGGTGAAGTGATTGGAGCAAATCAATGTGGTGCTTTAGTAGGAGTAAATTGCTCCAACATTAATTACAGCATCTGGAATAATGAAACATCTGGGCAGACAGCCGGAGTTGGGCTAAATGATAATGGCACAATAATGGATCTGCTTGAAGCAACAACGGAAGAGATGCAGACTATCAGCACTTATACGGATATAGGCTGGGATTTTGTGGGTGAAAGTGTGAATGGTGATGAAGATATCTGGGATATTAATGAAGAGATCAATGAGGGATTTCCTTTTATCTATGATATTGAAT
>CAZAHZ010000327.1:0-3995 GCA_964485055.1 uncultured Candidatus Cloacimonadota bacterium | reverse complement strand
TGGATAGATACAATGGGTTTGATCATTATGCACAGACCAAATTTAACATTTTCCATAATCAAACTGCTCAGGATCTGGCAATTCTAAACCTGGATGATCTTAAAATCAGAGAATTATCCCAGAATATATCTTCTCGGCTCAAGTGGTTTTCACTTGAACAAAAGACTGATGCCTGGAAGCAGAAAAATACTTTGATAGTTAATCAGCGTAAATTCCTGATCTCTGACCTGGCAATTTCTGGTCCTCACAATGAAATGGATTGTATGGCTGCCTTATTAGCAACTGAAGATTACACTTACGGTATGAATGATAAAGTAAACACTGCGATTTTCACTTTCCAATCTCTTCCCCACCGTCTGGAATTTATTGCTTCAATTAATGGAGTTCGGTTTATTAATGACTCCAAGGCAACAAATACCGATTCAGTCAAATATGCACTTCTTTCATATTCCGGAAATGTACATATTATCCTGGGTGGTTCTGATAAAGGAGAAGATTTCTCAATACTGCTTCCATATCTGCAGAAGGATAATATCCAGACCTATATTATGGGTGCAACAAAAAATAGAATGCGAGAAGCTTTTAAAAATAAAATCAATTTTAAAGAATGTATCGGTCTTGAGGATTCGATGCGATTGGCTTTTTCCAGAGCACATAAAGGTGATGTAATATTATTATCTCCAGCTTGTGCCAGTTATGATGCCTTCAGGAACTATCTGCACCGGGGAGATACGTTCAGGAATATTGTCAGGGAAATTGAAAATGAACGGACTTCTTAATAAACTAAGGGATATTGATCTGCCGTTGATCTCCAGCTACCTGATGCTGGTTTTTTGCGGTCTTTTCATTCAGCTCGATATAACATCCGCCTGTGGTGATTTGCATTTTTTTATTAAGCAATTTCTGATCACTCTGGCTTCAATTACATTTTGTCTGATAATTTATTTATACTGGCAAATTAAGTGGTTCAAATGGACTTTTTGGATTTTCTATATTCTAACTCTCTTTTTATTAATCTATGTTTTATATCACGGCGTTGAAGTGTTAGGGGCAATTCGCGTAATAATAGTTCACTTTCTCGGTATGAAATTCAGCGTGCAGCCCAGCTTGCTTGCCCGTCTGGTACTAGTTTTACTATTTGCTCTTATAATCAGCAAACGGGAACACTTTATTGAAAAAACAGGTTTCCTCTCATTTCTCTATCGCTTTGCACCACTTTTCATTTATACGGGAATATATTTTTTTCTGATCCTGAAAGAGAAACACCTTTCTGCAGTTTTAACTTCCGGTTTTACACTGATTTCATTGCTGTTTCTGGCTAATATTTACAAATATACTATCATCTTACTTATAGTCTGTATTGTAATTCTCGGTTATGGCGTTATCAAGTTCCAGAAGGGGGGCGAATTCCGTAAGGATAGAATAGATTCATGGATAGCAAGCTCATTAATTATAAGATCATTTACGGGTCAAAAGTCCACAGAAGGTATTCACTCTAATAACATAGAGAGCCTTATTTGTTTGTCCACAGGAAAATTACTAGGTGTTACCCCCAATGGCGGAATGGGGAAGCTCAGGTATCTACCAGAACCGAGAACAGATTTCGTGTTTGCTATTATCACTGAAGAATTCGGTTTAATTGGTGCTGCTTTCGTGATTTTTCTTTTTATGGTGCTTGTCGTCAAAGGCATCAATATATCATCGAGGCAAGATGACATTTTTTTGAAACTTATTGGTTATGGGTTCAGTTTAAATATTTTCTATAATTTTATAATTCACATTGGTGCAGTTACCGCATCTATACCCACAACCGGCGTCACACTGCCATTTATAAGCCACGGAGGTTCCTCCATGATCGTTAATTCCATGGCTGTTGGTGTACTATTAATTCTGGGGAAGACGAGGGTTAAAAAATGAGAAAAATTGTGATCAGTGGCGGAGGGACTGCCGGGCATATAAATCCAGCACTCAGCATAGCGTATTACCTGAAGAAATTCGATTGGGAGATTCATTATATCGGTAACAAAAGCAGCCTGGAAGAGAGACTTGTAAATACTGCTGGATACCCGTTTCATCCTATAAATATCCAAAAGCTTTACAGGAGATTTACATTTGCCCACCTGAAATTCCCCTTTAAATTAATCTCAAGCATTATTAGAACTTATATCATTATGAAAAAACTTCAACCTTGTCTATTTCTGGGGACAGGTGGTTTTGTTAGTGGACCTGCCGGGTTCTCTGCTCATCTACTGAAAATTCCGATATTCCTGCAGGAACAAAACAGTTTTCCGGGGATTACCACTCGCCTTTTGGCAAAATGGTCAGAAAATATCTTTCTTGGGAATATTAATGCCAAAAAATATCTTCCTGCCAGAAATACTCAATACACAGGTAATCCCATCCAACCTGGTATATTTAATAATAATCTTACACAAAACTTCCGGGACTACGGTCTTACTGAAGAAAAAACAAAAATATTCCTCCTGGGAGGCAGTCAGGGTTCTTTTGTCCTGAATTCTAATTTTGCACTCATTGTGGACAAAATCTTGAAATCAGGACTCGAAATAATCTGGCAGACTGGAAAATACAGTTTTGCTGAATTTCAACAACAATTTGGTGATAAGAAGGGTGTTTACGTTTTTGATTATACGGATAATATTGCTGCCTTATACGGAATATCCAAGCTCGTTATAGCCAGAGCAGGAGCTCTCACACTTGCTGAACTGGAAACTCTCAAAATACCGGCATTATTGATCCCCTTACCAAGTGCAGCCGCAAATCATCAATTTTATAACGCTCAGGAACTTGCTGAAAAGGGTGTAGCAGAAATTATCGAACAAAAGGATTTGACACCGGCTTTACTTTTGGAAAAGATCATCATGATGATTAAGAATATTGAGTTATACAGAAAGAAGTTTGAGGATACACCTCATCGAGGTTCTGCTGCCAAAATCGCAGAGACCATAAATAATATTTTCGGAGGATAAGACCTATGTTTGGAAAAATGAAAAAAATCCATTTCGTTGGAATTGGAGGAATAGGCATGAGTGGAATTGCCGAATTACTTCATAACCAGGGATTTATTATTTCCGGTTCCGACTTGCGATCCTCTCCTGTCACTGACCATCTAATCAAGAAGCAAATCCGGGTTAATATCGGTCATGATCCTCATAATGTCTGGGATGCGGATGTTATAGTGAAATCCTCGGCAGTATCTAACAATAATCCGGAAATAGCTTCAGCGTTACAGAGAAAAATCCCGGTCATCCGTCGTGCGGAAATGCTGGCTGAAATAATGCGGATGAGTTTCAGTATCTGTATTGCCGGCACTCACGGAAAAACCAGCACGACCAGTATGGTCGGTACTGTACTTGAAGCTGCAAAACTCGATCCTACGGTTATCGTAGGTGGTATTGTAAAAAATTACGGATCAAATAACCTGCTGGGCTCCGGAAAATATATTATCGCTGAAGCTGATGAATTTGACCGATCTTTTCTCTCACTTTACCCTTGCCTGGCGGGTATCACCAATATTGATGCAGATCACCTGGATTGCTATATTAATCTCGATAGTATTAAAGCTGCTTTTGTGGAATTTGCTAATAAGGTGCCGTTCTTTGGTTCTGTCATCTGTTGTCTTGATGATAAAGGTGTTCAATCTGTTATCCCGCAAATTCACAAAAATATTTTTACTTATGGCTTCTCTGCGCAGGCTGCCTTGCGGGCAATTAATATCAAGATGGACAATTTTCAGACCAGATATACAGTTTTATTTGATAATAAAGAACTGGGCGAAATAAATCTTAAAGTTCCCGGCAAGCATAATGTTCTAAATTCTCTGCTGGCAGTTAGTGTAGGCTTGGAACTTCGGATACCTTTTTCTGCTATCAGTTCTGGTTTAGCTGGCTATAATGGTGTATTCCGCCGCTTTGAATACAAAGGTGAAATTGGCGATATCACGCTCTATGATGATTATTGTCATCACCCCACCGAGA
>CAZAHZ010000326.1:0-3998 GCA_964485055.1 uncultured Candidatus Cloacimonadota bacterium | reverse complement strand
AGGCTATTCGCCGGTTAAATAATCTTACATTACATTGATCTGTGTTAATCTGTGTAATCTGTGGCTAATAAATTTTCTCCCCTATTCACATTTCCTCAATTTTTCTTGACCTTTCAATAATTCTAATAGCAGTTTCACTTCTATTACTGATGCCAGCATAGCAACACCAGGCTCCGTAAACACATATGGTAAATATCTCTTCCCTCCCTTCACGTTTGAGGTCACAAATTGTGACCTCAACATCTCAAACTCACCCATCTCTAATTCCTCGCAATTTCACATCTTCTCATTTTCACATTTTCTATTTTTTCTCTATGCCCTCCGCCTGCCATGCCGAAGCTTTTGCGAAGGATGGTGGTGAAAAATCTTATCTCTATCATTATCTATTTCAAACGTTACTATCTAATTACCTTGAATTGCATGCCAAATCTTCAGTTTTAGCTCTTCACGCTCATGTGTATTTTCCAGCAAAGCAATAATAATCTCATTTAATAACTCCTTAGTAACATTCCCTCCTGCTACATGGTAGATGATATTTTCCATATAATTTATAAAGTTTGCTGCGATAAAAACATAGCCATTTAAAAGAAGAAATTGAGCTCCTAAAGAAATCGCAATTCTCTTATTTCCATCAGTAAAACAGTGGAATTTACAGGCACAAAAAACAAGATGTGTTAGCTTGTCCTCAAAAGTTGGATAATAATCATCATTGCGAATATGCTCCAATACACTTTCCAGTTGACCTCTATTGATAAGCCCAATATCTCCACCCCCGCTTACTTCTACTGTAAGGCGATGTATTTCTATCGCTTGCGCCACCGTTATGTATTGCATTTCCATTACTGCCTGTCTTTCAGCCTTTTCATAACACCTTTCGCTTCTTCCAGCCGCTTCTTTAATTCCTTGCTCTTTTCACCCAGAAAACGCTCAAATTCTTCTGCCTGCAAAGGGGCGATGTATTCTTTTAGCTGCAGATGCAAAGCATCCCGAAAGACTAAATCCCTGCTTGCCATTTTTACTCTGGCTTTCTCGATCAAAGGCTTCCAATGCGCTTGAGCTTCAAATTTCCTATATAACTGATCCGTCTTCCAAAACGACAGTTGCTCTTTTTGCTTAGAATATTCATTCCTAAGATATGCAGCAAAACCACACTCAAAGGAAGATATTAAGTCCAGTACTTCTGAATAAAATGTATCTCTGACCTTATCATGAGTCTTTAGTCGCAATATTGCCCGGTATTCACTAGCTTTCTCTCGAAATATGCTCACATAAATCCGGTTTGTATAGAGAGGATATTTAAAATTACCCATTTTCACATAATCACGCAAAGCATCTGTAAACTGTTTTCGATAGTTCTCTTCCTCAAACCACGATTGAAGAAAGCTTTCATCCCGCTGGTTAATGTACTTTGTTCCACCTCCTGTCTTGGCATTTATTGTATCGATAACAATATCCAATACAGCCTGACGGAGTAATTTTGCTCGTTCACTCTCGGAAATTAACATCCCAATATTTATAAACGCCCTGAAATCAAATACACCTAAACTGGGAGCTTTGATGTTAGGGAAATAAATTTCCCTAACATCTGAATGCTTTGCATTTAACTTAAAGTCTGATAAACGCTTACCCCGTAACACCTCATAACCGTTCCCCTTTAATTCATTCTCGTAATTACTGATGTAATTCGTAATAGTTCTGCTGGTAACCTCAAAAAAATCAGCAACTTGATCTATCAAAAAAACAAATTTGCCCTCAAATACGATCCCCTGAATATCTATTGCTTTCTGTATCTCTGATACCGCAAAACTATTATTCAATATATTCTGCCGGTCAAGATTAGAATTAGTCAAATCTTTTGCCATCAATTACCACCTTGTAATTCTCTCGAAAATCCTCCATAGTTTTAACGAAGGAGGACATCTTCGCAATTTCACATCTTCTCATTTTCACACTTTCTGCTTTTCTCCGTGCCCTCTGTGGTGAAAAATCTTTTCTCATCTTAAAAATCATGAAAATATCTTAAATCCCGATAATCCTGATTCTGACGAAATAATTTAAAACTCAACATTCAAAATTAATCAAGAGTCTTGGCACAACGAAATCCAAATTGATGGAGTGTAGTAGAGGGTTGGACAACGTATGTACTACGATCCCAAGAGCATAACGCGATACTGCTATTACTACTATTATATGATCCACCTCGGATGACTCGATGCCTAAGAGAAATGCTATCGAACCAGCTTTCTGTCCATTCATGGCAATTGCCGCACATGTCGTAACAACCAAAAGGTGAAGGACTGTCTATTGTCTGAAATCCATTATAATTTTGACCATTAAAGAAACCAATTGGAGTTGTCCCATTATCCCAAGGATCCAAACTATAATGATAATTTGATCTTTTATTACTTAAAGTATCACCATAGGAATAATTATATCCAGTCATTCCCCGGGCTGCTTTTTCCCATTCCTGTTCCGTGGGTAAACGCCAACCATAATATTCTGCATAAGCATTTGCTCCAAACCAACTTACATCTCCCAATGGATGATTATCAAAATCACCTGCATTATATCCGGCTGGAATTAATATTTCAAACGAATTTCCGTTATAAGATATTCGCCCAAAATTACTAGTTGGTGTTAAGCCCAATTCGTAATATAGATAATTATCAGCTTGATAATATTCATCTCCTTGATAATAACCATAAATGCCCTCGTTTTCTACCCAAACACTTCCGGCTGCATAGGATTCCTCAATATATTCCAAATATTGAATAATGGTTACCTCATACTCCATAATTTCATAGGTATAATCAATTGTCTGAATTTCATCATTGGAACCCCAAGTAAATTCTCCCGCAGGTATTAAAATAAAACTATTTCCAGGTTCATTATGATTATCCCTGGTCGACGGTTCACTGCAGGATACTATTAACAATAAAATCATAATAATAATCAACCAATATTTCATTCAGATACCCTCCGCAAATTTATTCTTACAAGATACTAATTTTATTTAACTCTAAGAGCAATTAATATAATATCATGTCAAGCACAAAATTCGCTGAAATATTTATTATATGCGTGTTGCCGTATGATGTTATCCTGCACTCTCATTATAAGAAAATATTTGCTACTTATCTCACAGAGTATGACTCGACCACTTTCGGAGTACAGTGAGAATGTCACTGTGTGCGGTGTAAGCCGCAAAAGAAGCTACCACTCAAACCAGAATCACAGAATCACTAAAACTATCTACCTCTATCTTAATTTCCCCGTTGCCAATTTCTCTCACCTTCGGCTCGACACATCGACACTTTCGATGTACTCCAAAAGTTTCGATGTACTCCATATAGTCACTGTGTGCGGTGATAGCCGCATGGATCTGACTCCCAGACCGGAATCACAGAACACACAATAAAATATCAACCTTTAAATTAAATTCTGCGTTGCCATCTTTTTCTCACCTTCGGCTCGACACATCGACACTTTCGATGTACTCCAAAAGTTCTCGATGTACTCCATATAGCCACTGTGAGCGGTGTAAGCCGCATGAATCTGACTCCCAAACCGGAATCACAGGGCACTCTGTAAACCAACGTCCTTTAAGATAAATTCTGCGTTGCCATCTTTCTCTCGCCTTCGGCTCGACACATCGACACTTTCGGAGTACAGTGAGAATGTCACTGTGTGCGGTGATAGCCGCATGAATCTTATACTCAGACCAGAATCACTAAAACTATCTACCTTTTAGTTAAATTCTGCGTTGCCAATCCTCTCTCGCCTGTCGGCTCGACACATCGACATTCTCGAAGTACTCTAAAAGTTCTCGATGTATTCTATAATCACCAGTCGAAATCATGCACCAATTATCTTCGTCTCTTTTCGCTGTTAAAATATCTATGTCTGCAGGTCGTCATTTGCGTCCCACCTGCGGGTACACCGGCGGTACACGGATGACTTAGCTGGAAATATATATTCAAGAAAATCAGACCAGGGAT
>CAZAHZ010000325.1:0-3999 GCA_964485055.1 uncultured Candidatus Cloacimonadota bacterium | reverse complement strand
CTACGGCTCATCAAGACAAAACTAACAAAACGAACTGGAATTAAACTATTACGAGGTAGTGGTTTTTTCATCTCATCTTCACATTTTCCCATCTGCTCTTCGTCTATCCCTCAATCAGTCTATCAGTCATTCCGTCAATTTTTCCACCTTCTCACTTATCTAGTTACCAGTCACGGCTCACGAATCCCGACTCACGAATTACGAGTCACCAGTCACTATATTTAACCCAGAGATCACAGGTGTTTAGATCAGTGGGGTGCAAGAAGAAAATCAGAGTTTTATAATAAGGGAATAATATAGTTATAACCACCAGAATTTGCGGAGAGCCTAATATAAAGTGGCAGCTTGTAGAAGTTGTTACAGACAAAAAATTCAATTCAGGATTTCAAGTAATAGAATGGGATGCTTCCGGATATACCAGTAATATATAATTTTACAGATGTGAGATAGAGATTACAGCACTGTGCGCAAGATGTTTTTTACTGAAATAGTGACATAAGCCCTAAAACCTATTTGAGTAAAATAGTTTTGCGGATAATGGAATTTGATCCCTGGCTGAGTTTAATAAAATAGAACCCGCTGCTGAGGTTTTCTGCATTCCAGATAAAGCTGTATTTACCGGGTTCTTTAGGCTCATCGAGTAGTTCAGTAACTTTTTGACCTTTGATATTATATACATTGAGTTTTACATTTCCGGGTTCTGTTAGCTCGAAATTAATTGTAGTTTCTGGGTTAAATGGATTGGGGAACAGATTAAAGGACATAGGTGTGGGAGAGATATTCTCATTGTCATCTTCAACAATATGATGAAAATAGAAAGCACCGATATCAGAGATTGTATCATCGGGATCAAAATATTGATGGTCAGGATTTCCGGCATCGATACAGGGAGAATTCTCTGTCAGGTTAAAATCCAATAATTGTGGATCAACAAATTCCGGGTACATAAACAGGTTGTAATTAAGGTCACAGGGATCATTGTTTGCATTCGTATAGTCTATTATCCCAAACCAGTCAGGAGCTCCTCCATAATTTGTTGCATTATTATAAAAAAGATTATACTGAGTATCAGCTGTTGGTGAATATGCATATATGCCGATATTATTTCCAAAAAATAGATTATTAATGACAGAAAATTGCTGAGGATTAATAGTTCTAATCCCATATTCGAGATTACAAAAAGTGTTATTATTGATCACTGGATCATTATCACTCCCAAAATTATAAACACCATATTCACCTTCTCCAACAAAGATATTATGGTGAATATAGGGGTTGCTGTTGTTCATGATTATTCCGCCAGGAGTATTGATAAAGAGGTTAAATGAAAACTCAGCACTGCAACCATTGCAATCAATTGCTCTATTATCTGCCTGTGTAAATACATTCTGCGTTATAAGTGACGAATTTTGTTGATATAATTTGATGTCACACTCACCGTTATAGAAATAATTATTTCTGATAGTACCAGCAGAGTTTTCATGGATTTTTATTCCATGATCATAGTTGCTGGTGAAAATACTATTTTCAATCAAAGGATCAGAATTCATTAGTTCAATTCCGCAGAAATTATCAGAAATTCTGGAATTGGAGATATGCAAAGGAGCATATTGTAATAATATCCCAATTTCAGCATATTCCACAATCACATGCGAAAAAATAGTGGCAGCAGAAATACCATTTATGAAGGTGATCGAAGCCCAGTCACCTTCAAAGGGGTGCCTGTTACCTGAAGTAAATCTTATGCTGTCCGTCTCAGTACCTTCAGCGATCAAAGTGCCTGACACGGTCAAAGTATATAGTCCCATAAACCTGATGAGAGTGCCAGCTTCAATTGTGAGAGTAGTATGTTGATCAATAGAAGAATTACCGATGATGCAATAGCAAAAATCAGAAGACCAATTACCCTGGAGGTTTCCGTTGACTTCAATTTCGGGCATGACCATGATGTAGTTTTCTTCCTCGCAGGCATCTGTTCCCCCTGGACCGGTTAAGGTCAGGATAACATCATATTCTCCGGTTTCAGTATATTCATGAATGGGATTCTCTTCTATGCTGGCGGAGCCATCACCAAAATCCCATAAGAATTCAGCGATATCACCGGAGGATTCTGATTGAAAGGATACAGTAAGTGGTGGTGCTCCAAAATAAACATCCGACGTGAAGGCTGCTATTGGAATCTGGAAAGATTGAGGAAAGTAATATGCTCCCATATCTGCAATAGTGCCATCAGGATCATTATATTCAGGTGCAGGATTTCCGGCATCAATAGCAGGAGAATTCTGCTGCAAAGTAAAATAATCCAGTCCCGGATCATCAAACAGAGGATCAACGAAAATATCATAATAGGGATCACAGGGAGTGCCATTATTATTATACATGCAGATGGTACCCATATCCGGGATCACATCTTCCTCTGAATTAAAAGTATTTGACCAGAAGAGATTATGACTGAAAACATAGTATTCAGGTAGTTCCAGATGCATAGCAATGTAATTATCATAAAAAATATTATTAGTGATCTCAATGGTCTCATTATCGTCAACCACATATAATCCATATTTACACTCAACTATGGTGTTATTTACAAATACTGGCTGATAATTATCATCAGAGATAATACCTAAATGGTTATTCATTACCAGATTATCTGATACGAGACCACTAAGACGACGGCAGCGGATACCTGCCCAATAGCCTTGAAGTACGTTATTCCTGATCAAACAATCCCCATAAGAACATTTTATTCCCTCATTCCCATAATTTAAGATCAAGTTGTCTTCTATAATGCAGCTATCTATCTGCTGAAAAAAGATACCGTCATATTGCATATTAGTAAAAACATTACGCCTTACATGGATGCACGAAGATGCATCATAAGCATGTATACCCCAACGAAGATCAACAAAATAGTTATTTTGGATCAACGGTGCGGCGTTGTGTATGCTGACACCTGTATGTGAATTCCTGAAAGTGTTATCTGATATGAGAATATTGGCATTATACCAACAGGAGATCGGATTAAAACCATATTCTAAAATACAGTGAGATATAATGCTGCCTGACGACTGAGATCCCTGACAACTGATGCTTTGCCATTCATCTTCATCAGGATTAGTGAGATCATAGGTGAAAAGTATGGAATCGTTTTCTGTTCCCTGGGCAAAAATAATACCGGTTACTACTATTTGATGGCGGTCCATAAACATCACAGTGGTTCCCGGCTCAATTATCAGTGTGTCTCCGTCATTAACGTGAACATCGTCAACAACCTGATAAGTGTTTTCATTTTCCCACACTCCACTCTGATCTCCGCTTACTTCAATGATCTCTGCCCTTGCAAGGCATGTAAATAAAATTATTATTAATAAAAGAAAAGTCTTGCGGAACATTAAAAACTCTCCTCAAGTAAAAAAAATATTTCATCTTACTTCAATAAGATCACTTTCCCGGATTCTGATATATTATCTGCCATTATCTGGTAGAAGTAAACTCCTGAAGACACAGGCTGGTTATCTGTATTTAGTCCCTGCCAGAGGAATGAGTGATAGCCGGGGCGGGCATTGGAGATATTATCCTGCCAGACTTTTTGACCTTTGATGTTATATATATAGAAATTGAGTATGGGTACGTTTTCTGTTAGATTGAAGCAGATGGAGGTCTGGGGATTAAAGGGATTGGGAGCAGCTTTTAAATCGGTTATTAAAGCATAAGCAGGCATAACCGGGTCTGTTTGAGATACTGGGGGCAACAGATCAGTAAGGTAGGGGAAGCCGCTGTTTATATCAGGATCTATTGACCAGTAATCTTCTATACCGATAATACTTTCATCCTCAAAGTCCCAGCCGATATCTGTGTAGAGGGTGATATCCTGCATCATGAGGCTATCGGCAGCATAAAGATCGATTGCATTACCATAATTATTATAGCCACAGTAATCATTGATCCCTGAATATTCGTTATCCCAGATGCAGGAACTAATATCAGAGCTGGCATTAG
>CAZAHZ010000324.1:0-4001 GCA_964485055.1 uncultured Candidatus Cloacimonadota bacterium | reverse complement strand
AAGCCCAGTCAGACGTGTACCGCTGGTGTATTCCGCAAGTGGGACGCAGATGACGACCATTATAATCCCAAACCTGGCTACCATCTTCCCGTGTCTGCGTCCCACTTGCGAGTACGCCAGCGGTACACGTCCACTTGTTCTCCCAAAATCACATCCCATCTATCATAAAAATCCAAGCTAAATTTCATCATTAATCCTTAATTCTCTCGCATTGTCCCAATTCCTCATTTTCTCACTTTCACAATTTCGCCCCCTCATTTATCATCCCTTCTCCCCTTCGCTCCCTCTTTCCCTCAATCACTCTATCCCTCGATCTCTCCCTCCCTCTTTCCCATTCCCAACCACCAGTCACAAGTCACAAGTCACCGCTTTTAAGCAGCTCAATATTCAAGCTTATCCCATTCCTCATATTTAGAAACCTGCGGAAAATTCTCTGCCAGATATGAAATTATCTTCTTCCACTCATTAAAATTCATTTTGCCAGCCTTTTTATATTTCATTGCTTTGTTTATCCTTGCCAGCTTATAATAAGATATTCCCAATCCTTCTAATAATCCAACATTCCTTGGATTGTTTTCATGAAGTTCTTTCATAAAACGATTATATTCTTTATAAAACTCCAACGCCTGATCCAGCTTACCTAGAGACTGATAAATATTTCCCAGTAATTGATAAGAAATTGCCACACCTTTTTTCAGACTCTCATTGTTAGGATTGCTCTCATAAAGTTCTTTTATTAAACGATTATATCTAGTATAAAACTCCAATGCCTGATCCAGCTTACCAAGAAACTGATAATTTGATCCCAGTTTCTCATAAGAAATTGCCAGACCGTTTTTCAGATTCTCATTCCTGGGATTGCTCTCATAAAGTTCTTTTCCTAAATTACTTCTTAATGTGAAAAACTCTAACGCCTGATCAAACTTACCAAGAGACTGATAAATTTCTCCCAGTTTCTCATAAGAAATTGCCAGACCGTTTTTCAGATTCTCATTCCTGGGATTGCTCTCATAAAGTTCTTTCATTAAACGATTATATTCTTTATAAAACTCCAACGCCTGATCCAGCTTACCAAGAGACTGATAAATATCTCCCAACTCTCCATTTAATGCAGTAAAATCATAACTAAATTCTTTGTAGTCAGAAAGGATGGTCCGAGCTTTGATATGATAATGCAAAGTTTCAAGTAATTTCTGTCTTTCATCCAGGTTGCCTTCCACTTCTAATGCAACATTCAGATCATAAATATAACGAGGCGTCAATCCCATGATCTTTTGTTCATTTTCACCGGTTGCTCTCAAAATGGCAAAACACCAATCAAGGTTCTTTTCATCTTTGGAAACTGCTTCTGCTAAAGCTGCTGTAGCACCCTGATTTTCCTCTTGCGAGCAATCAATATAATAATTCAAAGCTTTATCAGCATTCCCGGCTTTCATCAGGTGAAACATTGTCTCGGATATTCTAAGATCGTCATTTCCTTTTATAGTCAGCAAGTGGGAAGCAATAGCATTGTGAATGTTTTTAAATTCATCTTCGTCTAATCTGTTTTGCAGTGAATTTCGCAAAATGCTGTGTGCCAGGTTCCATTGCAGATTATCTCCCTGCTCTTTTAGATGTCCTTTGAACCAGCGGCGAATTCCGGCAAAAAGCAGTGGATCCCAATCAATTTTCTTTATTTCAGGTACAAGTTTTTCCAGGTCGCTTTCCCGCAATCCATTGCGGCTGCAGGCAATTAGATCAAAAACAGTTTGAGTAAAAGTTGCCCCAAACACGTTACCTGCTTTCTGAATTAAATCGATAAACAAATCACCCGGCAGATCAGGAAAGGCTGCTAACATTTGGGTAATATAACTTTCTATTTGCTGATCTCCCCTGCCTTCGAGACTGCTCATCTTTTCAAAATCATCCGCATCCAGGGCAGTTAACATATTCACTGCTAAGCTCAACCACAGAGGACTGGAAACCGAAAGCTGACCATCCACCCTTTTGTGAGAAAATATTGCTTCTATGACTTTATCAGGTAATTTTTTATGCTTTTGCTGGCTCAGAGCTTTAAGCATTTTACGAGCATCCTTTTCAGAAAAATATTCTATGCTTTCAGAAAACAAGCCTTTATTATAGCCGGTTGCTTTATTTTCTGTTCCAGTGATCGCAGTACACAACATTCTGATATTGCCCGGCATCACCTGTGGCAGCCATGTCATATATTTTGCTCTTTCGGTAGGCTCAAAACGGTCGAGAGCATCTATAAGCAATACTATTTTTGTTTTATCCCCAGCAGTGAATAATAATTCCTTAAATTTCTCAATTTGCTTCTCTATTCCCAGTTTTGGTTGCGTCTCAAATTTTCCGATATTTTCCGGAAACAGAGCTTCCAGGCGTTCATTTTCTTTTATTTCCGGTTCTTCAGCTATTTCCAGGAATTCCCGCAATTGCCTGTTCCATTTTACTAAGAGGTCATAAACTTTACAGGAAGCCGGTGATAAACCAGCAGAATGAGCCAGGATAAAGCTGTCTTCCGTAAGCATTTCTTTATATATTTTTGAGAATACTGCACTTTTCCCGGAACCGCTCTCACCAGTAAGGACCATTCCCCAGTTATCTTTTCCCCTATCCATAAGATGCTGTTTTATTGTAGAAAGCAGTTTTTCTCTTCCGCAAAATATATCTACATGTTCCTCTACAAAAGCCTCGAGCCGGACAATTTCCTTTTCATGTTCGTCTTTGGGCACTTTATCCCAGGTATCTGTAGCATGTTTCTGGCATTCTTCCAGGATATCATCATATACTAACTCTCCGAATTTCTCCAGCCCGGTTACTTTCTCTTTTGCTTCATCCCATTTAGCAGAATAAGTTTTTACCTTACTTTTTTTACCTTTCTTCTCAAAGTGCTTTCTGATTTCTTCCTTAAGATCATTTAGGGCTTTAATTCTCTGCGGCTTTTCAATATCTGTTAATTCAGTATCGTATTCATCGCAATACCTGGTAGCTTTTACTGGTGAGAATTTAGAATAATCAAAAGGATCACGAAAATAGAAAACACTTCGACTAAGCTGATCTTTGCTGGCAAATACACCAAATTCTATCTCGAGAGCAGTTACACTTTTATTCTTTCCGGGTGTGATTCCTGTTTCTCCGGCAGTTGTATTTTCCATCCGTTCTTCCGAAGGTACCCAGCCATAACGGTCACCCAAAAGTCCGATAAAAAAAGGACGACAACGCTTGATCTCGTCCAGGCAGACCTTAAGAACAGTTGCTTCTCGTTCATCTTCCTTCGCAATGGAGGTTGTATCAACTCCCCAGCGTAGATCAACTATTACCAGTTTTATCCGTCTTTCTCTTAATTTTTCTTCAATTCTCGGAAAAATTCTATTTTTTAAATAATCCCGCTCCTCCTGCATATCAATGAATGTACTGCTGATAAAAATAGAAAACGTCCGCCAAGCCTTAAATTCCGCTTTTTTCTCATTCTCATTATTCATCATTCCTCCCACCATATAAATATACCTGTCCAAAATTATCTACAAATATTATACATTTTAAACTCTATAACATAAAAGAACATACACCTTTTCACAAGTCAAGCAAAAATAATTCCACGCCAAGTCATCCGTGTACTGCCCCGATGCATCGGGATACCCCCGCAAGTCCATCCTTCGCACTCCCCCGACGCTGAAGCTATGGAGGACAGGAAGGCTACGGCACGATCTTTGGGGGACGCAGATGACGAACAATAATCCCGAACTTGACTGCCATCTCCCCGTGTCTGCGTCCCACTTGCGAGTACGCCAGCGGTACACGTCCACTCAGCCAAGTCATCTTTAAACTGCCATGATACATCGGGATACCCTGCAAGTGAAACGAAGTGCCAGCGAAGGAGAAAATGCTCTTTGTAAAAAGGCTTTACTCTATCGTCGAGCAGTCTATGAGGAGTGAAGAAGGAAATATTATTGTCCATAGTACTCGAAAAGTGTACCATTATTTCGGTTGAAAAGTGTACC
>CAZAHZ010000323.1:0-4014 GCA_964485055.1 uncultured Candidatus Cloacimonadota bacterium | reverse complement strand
AAAGTGGTACACTTTTCAATTAAAATACTGGACACTTTTGAATAAGTATTTACAGGTTGAGGACCTCTTCTCATTCCTTCTTCTATTCCAACTCTTTTACATTCAAATATACTATATGGTTTTATTCCTTGCTTATTAATTGTGACTATATATTTCTTTTTCAGTTTTTCTTTTACAGTTGCCACCAATTGAAAATTTTCCCCCGAACCAATTGTGCATGCATTTCTAATAATTCCATCTTTCGATAATAGAGTATTATTGTGTATTGAGATTGATCTAAGATTATCTTTAAATATATCAATTTTATTTAACAATTTTCGGGCAGTTATTGACGAATCATCTAAATCTATTTCTATATTATATTGTTCTAGTATTGGATGCAGAGAAAATTCCACATTGTGAGTTATTTCCGGATATCCAAATTCAGGAATTTTACTTTCAATTGATATACTGTCTTCTATTCCCCAAGATTTTAATAGATAATAAGTAATTATTTCAACAATAGTTCCTAAAGCTCTTCCGGCAGCTTTTTTTGGTGAAGAGGTATGTGAAAATACTTCTTTCTGAAGATATTTCTGCAAAGTATCAACAGATATGTAAGCCATTGTTAATCACCTATATTTTTATTTTTTAAGTAATTAATTCTATTTATTACCTAAAATCTCCTATTGCTACTAATATAAGATGCTTGATAATAAGTGTCAATATAAAAAAAACCTCAAAGAATTAAAATTCATAATTATAAGGAATACTGACATCACTCCTCAATTTCAGAAAGCTTCAGCCAGCGTTCTTCCAGGTTAGCTATATATTCATTAATCCTATGTTGTTCTTTTGTATTTCTCCTGAAATCTTCAGCGTTCATTTTAGCTGCTTCTTCTGATATCTGCCTTTCAAGTTCAATCCGCATGAGTTCAAATTCATGTATCTTAGCTTCGATTTCTTCTAATTCGCGTTTTTGGATATAGCCAAGATATTTTGGTTTGTCAGAGCTTCTATTTCGGCTGCCGGAGATATCGAACTGGGCTTTTACTTCACGATTTTCAGATTCCTGAAATCTTTTTACCAGTAAATAATCGGAATAGTTTCCGGGAAACTTGATAATCCCCTTGTCGGTGAAAACGAAAAGAAAATCTACCACACGATCCAGAAAATAGCGATCATGCGAGACTGTGAGAATACAGCCTTGAAAAGCATCAAGATAGTCTTCTAAAATTTCCAGTGTCTTAATATCAAGATCATTGGTAGGTTCATCGAGAATGATAAAATTTGCTCCGAACATCAATGAGGATAGCAGGTACAATCTCTTTTTTTCACCACCAGAAAGAGACTTAAGCTTCGATTGCTGGAGCTTGCCATCAAACAAAAATTTTTCCAGCATCTCGGACGCGGAATGCAGTACGCCGTCTTTTGAACGGATGTGCTCTGCATAGTCACGGATATAATCAATAACTTTCTGCTCCGGTTCAAAATTACGCTCCTCCTGTCTGAAATAGGCAAATTTAGTGTTAATACCTGCTTTAACCTTACCTTCGTCTGATTCTTCTTCTCCGGTGATCAGACGCAGAAGAGTCGTTTTTCCGCAGCCATTAGCCCCAATTATTCCAATCCGCTCAAGCTTCTGGAAAACATGAGTAAATCCACGAAACAAGTGCTTTTCTTCATAAGATTTTGCCACGCTTTTCAATTCCAGGATCGTTTTTCCTAATCGCTTAGTCGTAAAAGATATATCAAGCTCCGCATTAGAAACCAGATAAGATTTATCAATAAGTTCCTTTACGTGGTCAATATGATTTTTAGGTTTAGAAGTTCTTGCCTGAGCACCACGATTCAACCACTTGATCTCCTTCTTCAATTGTGACTTACGCCGTGTTGCCTTGCGTTCCAAATCAAGCAAATCAAATTCCTTTTTCTGGAGGTAATAAGCATAATTGCCATCATAGAAATTGATCTTGCCGTTTTCCATTTCCATCATCCGGTTAGATACTGCATCCAGAAAATAGCGGTCATGTGTTACAAAGACGATAACACCCTTATATTCTGACAGATATAGCTGTAACCATTCGATAATATCCACATCCAGATGATTTGTAGGTTCATCCAGAAATAGAACATCAGGATTGTCCATCAGCACCCTGGCAAGATCTAACCTCCGCTTCTGTCCACCTGATAAGATGCCAGTCTTTATATTCAGGTCATTAAATCCCATAATATTAAGGAATTTTCTGGTGATGATCTCAATCCCCCAAACCTGCTGCGCATCAATATCAGTCATCAGACGCTGCTGTTCTGCGATCAGATCAGCTAATTTTGCTCCCGGTCGCTTCATTTCATCTTCTATTTGATGATAGTGGCGTAACAATTTCGGCTTGGGGTTATTACTGAAATATAGTTGTTCATAAACAGACAATTTGTCATCAATCTCCGGTATCTGCGGTAAGTAGGCAATTTTAGTATTATTGCGGATCACAATTGAACCTTCATCAGCAGTTTCTCTGCCGGTAAGCATTTTCAACATAGTGGATTTTCCACATCCATTGATACCGATCAAACCTATTTTATCATTTTCATGGATACCGAACGAAGAATCTTGGCAGATCACCTTTTCAGAATAAGATTTACATAACTTTTCGATTGAAATGATATTTTTGGTCAATGCTGAAGCCTTGTATAATTTATTTTAGTATAAAATCTTGAAGAAATGCCGTATTTGATCGGCATATTTACCATAAACAACAATCTGATGATTTCCGCAGATTTTATCGAACCAATCGTATAAAGAAGAATTTGCCTGGATTTGCATTGAACTGCGACAAAAATTATACTTTCCGAGTATATCAGAATTCACAGTGCCTTCCAGGATATCAAATCGTGAATCTTTACCAATTCGGAAAATCGTGACATCCTGCGGTTGGCGAACATCCAGAAATTCTTCCATGAAATCAAAGTCAGGAGCATTATGGAAAAGAAAGGAACTGTTGATATTGAATAAATCTATCGGGACAGTACAATGCGTCAAATATAGCAGGTTATCAACGAAATCAATGTGAGATATATTAGACATCCAACAGAGTTTTTCTGTTATTAAATTCAGGATTTTCAATGAAAATACTGCTTCCAGATCTCCTTCACAGGCTGAAATTATTCCTTCTTCGTTTAGCCTGTCCATAGTCAGACAAATTGATGAACCTAGTGGCTGGAAATCTCCACATCGCAGTGTCAGCATATTGGCATCATATTTTTTAAGCAGCATTTTTATTGCCAGATAATTTACCGCTGAATTATAGAATTCGCTCGGAGGTAAAATTTCCATATCTTTCTTTTCTGACCAGTATTCCGCCTCCTCGGTTGCCTTTGCTGCGTCTATCTGTTCATAAGTGCGAATAAGTTCTTTGACTGTTACAGGACTTATCTTAGTTTTAAATGGCGGAGGAGGTGATATATATTCTGATGTAAGCACCCACTCATGAGGCTTTCCGATCATTAATAGTCTTGATTTATTTAATTTTTCCTTGTATTTTTCAATATTGAAAAGCAATTTAAAAGCTTCCTCCGTATAGGAGGTTATTTTGATTTCACTATTATTTTGATAATAACCCTTCAGTTCTGCCCCAGCCGAAAGGGCATTATTGATCGGTACACAATTAATGTATATTGTAGAAAAAGCCTTTTCAACAATCTTTTTTACCATTAATTCTGTTCCACCTGATAGCAAAAGGATGATGATCGGCTCAAGGGGATTGATGAACGGAGGTAAACTTGACTCTGTGTATATCTCTAAATGTGATAACTCGTTTTTATCAAGATAGCTTCGCACTGCATCCTTCTCTGCATGAGGAGAGATTAACACAAAGATATTTTCCATTATCTTCAATTACTCCGTTATTTATTTTTCATAACATAGTTCTACTTGTTTTAATAACGTTTATATCTCCAATTATTGTCAAGAAATTGTTAAATTACCTGGCATCCCCCCGTTTTTTATCTAAACTTTATCCTCAATTGCAAATATTC
>CAZAHZ010000322.1:0-4028 GCA_964485055.1 uncultured Candidatus Cloacimonadota bacterium | reverse complement strand
GGCACAACACCTGCAAACAGATATTGATGCCTATTATGTTACTTTCACGCCGGACGCTGACTGGTTTGGTTCCGAAGAGATTCAATTTCATCTGATAAACTATGAATATAACATTGATGTTAGCGATCTAATCATAATAACAGTATTGCCTGTAAATGATCCTCCGCTGTTCGATTTACCTGACAATTTTGAATTTGAAGAAGATGGCAGTTTAATGATAGATCTTCAGCTTTATACTTCAGATATTGATAATGAAGAACTCCTTTTCACAGTTGAGGAGGAATATCCTGAATTATTCATATCTATCCAGACCGGAATTGCCAATATAACAGCCGCTGAAAATTACTTTGGTTCTCAGTTTGTCTTCTTCCAGGTTTCAGACTCTCAGTACAGTGTTATTGATAGTGTAGAAATAATAGTTCTGCCCGTAAACGATGCACCTCAGTTAATGCTTCCCGTATCTGTGTATTTTTCTGAAGATTCCAGCCTGATATTAAACCTCAGTAATTATACGCAAGATGTTGATAGCTCCGAGCTGTTTTATTCAGTTACCAGTGACACGGTCATCTGCCAGATTGAGGGTTCACTGTTAACCTTATCGGCTCCTGAAAACTGGTTTGGCAGTGAGAATATCACAGTTACAGTCAATGACCAGAGGCAAAGGCTCTCTGACAGCGATGATTTGCTGGTGAATGTTATGGCTGTAAATGATCCTCCCTGGCTTGATCTTCCTGCTGAGCTGGAACTTGATCCGGGCGAAAGCGTTACTCTTGATATCAGCGAATATGGAGGTGATATTGACAGCGAAGAACTCTATCTCCTGGTGGATGCTGGTAATATTATTACCACAATAGATGGTCTGATGCTTACTTTGACTGCTCCTGAAAACTGGTCTGGGGTCAGTGATGTGATGATTGGATTATCTGATGGTGAAAATATTACTACTGACATAATTTCCGTCACTGTCAGCAATGGTCAGGTTACCTTAAGTTATGACCTTGTGCAGAACTGGAACTGGATTTCATTTAATACACTTCCGGCAGAATCCGATCTAAGTAATATCCTGGCAGAACTGGAAGGTGTCGCTGAGCAGATCAAAAGCCAGAATATCTCCGCTACCTGGTATGATAACTGGGGCTGGCTGGGACAATTATCAGAACTGGAAGCCGGAAAAATGTATCTCCTCAAAATGTCAGAATCTTATAGTGGTTTTTCTGTCACAGGAACTCCTGCTGACCCAATGATGCCCATCTTACTCACAACAGACTGGAACTGGATCGGTCATTTACCGCAACAACCTTATCCGGTTACTGAGGTAATGGCACCTCTGGAACCTTATGCCCAGCAGATTAAAACTCAGAATATTTCTTCCACTTGGTACGAAAGCTGGGGCTGGATTGGTCAATTAACTACTCTCGAAGCCGGTGTGGGCTATAAGCTTAAAATGTCTCAGCCTGATACTTTGCTTTATCCGCAGCAACGTTTTGGTTACAGGACAGAAAACCCGCAGTTTACTCGAGACAATTGGCAATCTGCTCCTGGATATGAGTATAATATGAGTCTTCTGGCGGAGCTGACAGGAGAAAGTATCAACGATATTGTTATCAGCGAAACTGCTTTCTTTGATAACGAGGGAATTTGTCACGGTAATGGCTGCTATCTGGCAGACCTGGGTTTATGGTATTTTACAATTACCGGCAATGAGGATGGACAGGCACTAACTATGAAGCTGTTGACTCAAAATGATCAGGAACTTCTTATGGAGCCTCAATTAAATTTCAGTAATAATGCCATCTTAGGCACTCCTGATTCCCCCATACAGCTTGAACTCATCCTGACCACAGATGCTGATGATGATGTTCTGGCAGCTACCTGCCTTGGTCAGAGTTTTCCCAATCCCTGTTTGTTCAATTATGATAGACAAAGCATAACAATTCCCTTCAATCTTGCTGTATCAGCCAATGTCGAATTGAGTGTATTTAACAGCAAAGGTCAGATTGTCCGCCGGCTCATCTCATCTGATTTGTTGGCAGGTGAGCATACTGTAATGTGGGATGGTAAAGATGATGACGGAAATTCTATTACCACTGGAGTATATTTTTATCAATTAAAAGCTGATAAATATTTACAGCATCGAAAACTGATGATCTTGAGATAGTGAACCGCTAAATATTCTATAGGGAGAATCCTTAGTTTAACAACTCAGCACAATCTGACAAAAAAATGTCAGATTGTGCTATGTTGTTTTTCCTTATATCTACAGTAAGGCTACTCCAGAGTTGGGGAGAAGGAAAAGAGATATAGGAGCTATAGGACATATATGACTTATGGGACTTATAGGGCGTCAAAATACAGGTAATCAAAAAAGGGAGGGCAGGAAAGGTTGGGAGATTTTCCTGCCCGACGAAGTTAGGATTGATTGCTCCAATCAATCCCGTTGTGAGGGGTATTACTTAAAACAATTACTGATAAGCAAAAGCAGTACCAAGCTGGCAAAATAAATAAAAATAAATTAAATACAATAATAGAAGGCATTTGAGACTCAAGCATTATAAATCACTCAAAAAACCAGTCCGAAATACTGGATGTATCTGACACAGTAGGACAAGAAGATGGGACAAATTGGGGCATAATTATAGATACCGTGATTGTACTTGACACGAAGGATTAATAAGAAAAACTAATTTAGGAAAGGAAGAGTAATCTATGAGAAAAGTATTCTGGCTAGCAATATTGCTGATCATATCAGAATTGAGTGGGATAAGCCTGCGGGAAGCTTACGAATCAGCACAAGCTCAGGGAGAATATGACCGGTATCTGATCCTGAACACTGGAGAGGTGTATTCAGGTGGATTATGGATCGGAAAAACTCTGAATCCATACAATAATCATCTGGAAGGACAAGAAGGTGAGGATGTCTTTATTGAGGGGAATGGAGCAATTCTTGACTTGCAGGGAAGTGAGCTGACAATTTCTTACTGTAATAATCGTCTTGATATTCAGGATTGCGTGATCATTAATGGTGAAATTCATTACCGGGGAGAAGCCAGCTTATTTCTGGCACGACCCACAGGGGAAGTTAAATACTGTACATTTTATAATACTGATGACTATTGCCTTCGTTTGATGGGAGCGGGACAGGAGATGGCATTTCATCATAATATCTTTGCCAATGCTATTGAAACTGGTGATGAATACACATATCTGACGGGATTTTCTATGGAATGGTTGCCTACCGGGATCAATGTTGCAGTCAGTGGGCAGGGAGGTTTACCTGATTATCATGACAACTGGTCATGGTTCAGTGATGAGGAAGTGAATTCTGACTCATTGCATCATGTGGCGGTATTGTGTGATTATGGTTGATTTGAGCCATTTTTCTGGCAGGATGTCAGTTTACCTCAATATAATAATTCCTTCGGTACTGATCCTCAGTTCAGTGATCCCGCCAATCTGGATTTCAGTCTTGAGACGGGGTCACCTGCTCAGGGCTTTGGTTGCAGGATATTTTCTCCAGAAAAAAACATTGAGAAAGTGAATGTAAGATCGTCGAGAAGGTTCATGGAAGTCGTTCGCAGTATGGAAGAGGTGTCCGGAGAGATATGTGAAAATACGCTCTGGGAGGCAGACACAATTCGTGTAATCGGGAATATCACTATTCTGGAAGATGTCCATTTGCAGATAGCAGCAGGAGTGAGAGTAGAATTCTCAAGTTATTATAGACTGGAAGTTTTAGGGAGTCTTCAGGCAGAAGGGACAGCAGCGGAACGCATAATATTTACCTCTCAGAATGCAGAGGATTACAGTTTTGATGGATCACACAGGTCTGCCTGGAACGGGATAAGATTTCCATATACTTCTGCTCTTCAGGATAGTTCAATCTTCAGGTACTGCATATTTGAGTATGCTAAGGCAACGGGAGATACAACTCAAGCGGGAGGAGCAATTTCGCTAAATCAATTTTCAAGTATCAGGATCGAAAACTGCATATTCCGCTACAATCTGGCAGATCGCGGTGGCGCAGTTGC
>CAZAHZ010000321.1:0-4033 GCA_964485055.1 uncultured Candidatus Cloacimonadota bacterium | reverse complement strand
ATTTTACCCTGTATGTATGTCAACTAATAAATTAATTTTATTATATTACCTACTTATGTGAGCTTTAAAATGTCCAAACTCCAGGGGGCTGTGAAACAGCCCCAGAATAATTTAAGAGAAATAAATAATATCCGGAGCTATTCAATAATTTTTATGGAATTTCTCCTTTTTAAAACTAATAACACCAATAGAAATAAAATAATAAGAAACTCTATGATAACTACGATCAGAAGAACATTCAAATTTTCGTGTTCTTCTTTAGCTTCCGGCATAACCGTGATTTCAGTTATGAAGGCACTGTCAGGCATTAATTCGGTTTCGGTAATACTTTCCTGTTTTGTCTCCTGAAAAAGCAGTGTTTTCAAACTATCCACATGTAATTTGAAAGCGGGGATTTCATCAGAGGAAACAGGAGGCCCGGCAACATTTTTTAATTTCAGAGGATCAATAGGCTTATCATAATGAAAGATAGTGTAATGCAGATGATTACCTGTAGAGCGACCTGTGGAGCCTACATATCCGATGACATCATGCTGTTTTACTTTTTGTCCCGCCTTGAATTTACCATATTTACTGAGGTGTCCATACAATGTTTTATAACCGTTCGGGTGTCTGATAATAACAGTGTTACCGGTATGTCCGGGATTCCATTTAGCCTGTGCGACAACACCATCAGCGGCAGCTTCCACGGGTGTGCCGTACGGTGCAGCGTAATCAACGCCATTATGCATGCTGGGTTTTTTGGTGATAGGATGGATCCTTCTGCCGAATTTACTGGTAATCCGGGTAAAATTCAAGGGAGATTTAAGAAAAGCTTTCTGGAAGCACACACCTTTCTCATCATAGTATTTGCTGGCGCCCTTACTGTCAGTATAGCGATAAGCGGTGCTTTCAAATGTTTTGCTGGTATAGGCAGCACATAAAATATTACCATAATGGACATTGTCGCCATTCAGAGAATACTTTTCGAATAAAATCCTGATCTTGTCACCCTGGCGAGGGTCAATAAAGAAATCTATATCCCACTGGAATATTTGAGTGAACATCATCGCCAGAGCGGGTTCTTCTCCGGCATCTAACACGGTTTTATATAGAGAACTCTCCAGCACGCCTTCGATCATTTCAACATTTCTGGTTAATTTTTCTTCTTTGATACTGGCAGCCATTTTTCCATTACTATCCCGAAACACCATATATTTTTTTATCGGGTTTCGATAGAAAGTCATCTCATATATCATTCCGGTTGAATCAGTCATAACTTGAAATTTATCACCAGGTTGTACATGCCGTAGATCAAAGATACTGTTCAAAGTGTTTACAGCTTCGTAAACATCATTACCATTTAGCTCGTTTTCCTTCAGCACTTGAGCCAGAATACCACCTTTTGGTATTTCACCGGAGATGAGAAAAGGGTTTTGTATATCATGTTTTTCAGTGTTAAGACTATCTGATGCCTGGAAATTATCCTTATCAAAAGAGAATTCCAGTTTTCGGAATTTTTCTTTTTTCTGATCTCCGCAATTAGGTAATAAAATCATAAGGATCAATAAAATAAAGAGCTTTTTATATCCAGTTTTTTTCAACATTATATCCTTCAATTTTTTGGGTAGAATAACAAAGCAGAAATGTATTTTAGCCTGTTAAATGTCCGGGTTAATCTTAGCCGGCAAGTTGATGTAAAAATCCGAACCTGCCATAGTACGTTTATACTTGATCTTACCACCGAACATCTCATTTACCACTTGCTTCGCCAGAAATAATCCGAGACCTTGAGAATTCAAATCATAAGTAGTAAAGTAAGGGTCAAAAATTCTGGTAGCCAGATCTGCTTCAATTCCCCCGGCATTATCACTAATCAAAATTTCAGCAATATTGTTGTGAAAATGGAGTTTAACAGCGATATTCGGGTAACTGGTTTTTCTATCAAGATGAGCCACCACGGCATTTTCCAGTAAATTGACAATAACCTGAGCAAACCTGCGGGGGTACCCTACCGTGGTAACTCTGTTATCAAGATCAACAGTAATCATAATATCTGAGCTTTGGCAACTGGGTCGCAATAAATCAATAGCTTTGTTGATAACTTCCGCCAGATTAAATTCCATCTTTATCACATCATCATTGCTTAAATATCTAAAAGTTTCGAGTGTTTTAGATAATTCATCCAGTTGATTGACAGCATTGTCAACTTTTTGATTAAATCGCTGTTCATTTAATTCTCCAAAGCTGTAATCATCCTGAAGCGATTGGATCAAAATAGTAGCATTATTAAGAGGTTGGCGCCAGTAATGGGCAATTTTAGCCAGCAGAGTACGGTTTGTTTCCTGTCTTGCCTGTTCCAGAAGTTGCCATTCTTTTTCCTGGAGTTCCTTTTCTTTTTTAGAAATTGTTTCCTGTAAGTGATTTTCCAGGTTTAACAGATTATCCATCTTGGCTTTGATTTCCTGTTCCTGTTTTTTACGTTTTGAGATTTCTCCAAAGACCAGCAGATAGTAAGATTTGCTTGTTTTTATTGGTAAATGATAGCCTTGCATGTGGAAAAAAACGGAACCATTTTTCAGTTTGATCTCATCAGTTTCAAAATCAAAATCAACCTGATAGAGCAGCAGATTATCCAAAGCATATCTGTATTTTAAGTCAGCCAGGAAATTTATCGAGAATACAGATTTGTAAAGCAGATCTTTCTGACGTAAATTTGTTATCCGGGCAAAGGCAGAATTCATATTAATGATATTACCATTGTAATCAAGTATCAATAAACCCAGGGGAAGATATTTCACCATAAGTTCGTGATACTGTACGCTGGTCTCCAGGTTATCAATATCCTCTTTCATCGCAGTGATGTCCGAAAAAATACCCATAGTTCCCAGAAATTTACCGTCAATATATAAGGGAGCAGCGCTTACCCGGTAATAGCATTGCTTTCCACTTCTTGTGAGAAGCACCAGTTGATAGGTTGAAGCTCGTCCGTCTTTACGTTCTTTAGTGATATCCCTTATCCGGTCAAATTCAGTATCAACAGTTAATTTACGGAAGGATTCGCCCAGCAATTCCAGCCGGTTGTAGCCAAGTTGATCGCAAAGTGTTTTATTGATATAGGTAATATTTTCGTCTTTATCAACGGTAATAAAGCCCTCTTCCTCATCTTCAGGATAGATTATATCATTAAAATTCTGCTGTATTTCCGGTTCAGCATTTTTGATTGCATCCGTCATCTCATCATTTTGCCCCTTGGGTGGTTCTTCAGCAATACTGACATCGAATTCCACTATGATATCACCTCCTGTATATTTGTTTACACAATTTGATTAATGAATGTTTCGTCAAGTGAAATACCTGTAAAGCAGGTAATTATCCTAGAGGCTGTCATCTTTAGAGCTTTATTTCTCAGGTTTACGATGAACAAGGGAAGAAATGCGTGATTTTAGATCGTCTTTATTTTGTTTCTGAAGTTCTCGCATTTTAAGACAGATATTTCTAACTTCGCGGAAATTAACTTTTCCGCTGCCCGAAATGGGCATTTCTTCAATAACAAAGAAGCGTTTGGGTAAAGCAATGGCAGGGAGTTCCAGTTTCATTTGCAGGCTCAGCTTTAATTTACTATAATCATCAGAGGAAACAGCAACAGCAATTTCAGCACCTTTAGCGGAATGTGGCAGATCAACAGCACAATAATTGGAAACAAAGCATATTGTTTTGGAGGCTCGATTTTTTATAACTGAATCTTAACAAGTTATAGGCAGGAGTGTATAACATTAAAGAATTTATCAAAAGCAGGTGAACATACACATGGTAAAAATCTGATTAATATAATAAAAGGAAAAAGTAACAGGGAGATTAGTAAAACTAATGCAATAAATTATTTTTTCATGTTTTCCTCCATTTATTGTAATTATAACGTACGCCACGCTTCTTCTTCCTTCTCTTCTCGATCATTGTGGGCATGTTTATTACAAGCAACTTTCATTCTCGTATTACTTACATTAGTGCCAAATGTCCCCATAAGATTGCTAAAATCATCAAGAAAGAAGAG
>CAZAHZ010000320.1:0-4048 GCA_964485055.1 uncultured Candidatus Cloacimonadota bacterium | reverse complement strand
CCCCTTTTTAATATTATTGTCAAGTTTTACGGAGACATTCGGATAGTCATTAAAAAATAAGAGAGCAACTGGCAGAACCCAGGATTTAGCTGACTTAGAAAAGCTTGAAAGCCTTGATGAATCACTAAGTAATAAATAAGACTGATAATTGTACTAAGAAAAAAGCCCTCCTTAAAGAGAGCTTTTTTTATAAATATCAGGAAACAAGTGATCTGATAGCTTATTAAAGATATCTTTTAAAGTGCAAATTAGTTGCTCTTGGAATTTATCAATGGCAAAAATATTTTCTATTTCATATTTTACCCATTTTTATTGCGTTTTTTTTCTGATAACTTTGTACTTTATTAGATAATTCCCTTACATTATCCAAAAAACTGAATATTCTTCTCCAATCTGTCCATAGTACTCGCAATAAAAAAGGGGCAGATTATTCTACCCCTGCAATTTCACTCATCACTATTTTAGTATAATCGCTTTCTTAAATATCTTGAAATCTCTACTACTCAATTTAAAGAAGTATAATCCAGCAGCAGCTTCCTGACCTGATGAGACTAATCTATTCCAGTAAACCTGATGTTCTCCTGCGGGTTTATCACCCTGGAAAATATCAGCTACTTTTTGACCTTTAAGGTTGTAAACAGCAATTTCCAGATCATCCACAGCTTCATATAAACTGAAATCAAGAATAAGATTGCCCCTCTGCAAATTAGCGTTAAACGGATTTGGATATACAATTGCCGAATTGACCACTGGTGCAATATCATCTTCTAGCGCCGGATTGCTGTTCACATTCAAAGTAATCGGGATTATCATCTCTTCTCCCAAAGCAGAGATGATCAGGTTACAACTATACATTCCCGCAGCCATCCCGGCAGTGTCAAAAAGTAAATCTATGGTATCCGTCTCTTGTGCCCAAAGCTCACCTCCCAGTTGACTGGCTGCTATCCAGCTTACCGGTCCGTCATATATTCCCAGTTCCATTTCACCACTAACAGAATGCGGGTCTGAGCCATAACCATCGCCTGTCATCACCCAGCCCAGTATTGCATTGCCGGAAAAATCAGGAGCCACACTTACTTCTACCGAACAGATAGCAAACTCATCATTATGAAGTACTCCCCATCCATTGATAGTTTGACCAAACCAGACAACCGTAACGCCATTTCCCTGGTCTCCCAGATATTCCAGGTCTCCTCCGGAGCCACCTGTAAAATCTGTAGCATCTTCTACATAAAATCCTTCTGGGAAATCAATATCTATTTCGGTTATCCATTCACCATCTGAACTGCTGTTATAAGCTGTGAAATCAAACTCAATAGTCTCTCCAGGACTAAAATAATCACTTCCGCAACTCACATAACTGCCTTCAATATTACGACTTGTATCCTGAAATTCCAGGCTGTAATAGATCACTCCACCACCGCTGTTCGTAAGTTCCAGGCTTTGACTGGCAGTGGTATCAGCCGGCATTTCCATAGAGATAACTTCGGGAAAAACTTCCAGAACAGGATCCTGTTCCCCGCCGGAATAATATACATGCGGGTCTGTTTCACCAATCAGCGGATGAAAAGTCTGATTCCAGTCCGCATCAACTGCACTAATATAATATGACACAATTGAACCACTTGGCTGACCGGGGATCACTGCTTCCCAGATATTATCTTCCGTATTGTTCATCGCCACTTCCGTATATTCACCACCACCCACGCTGTAATGCAGTATTATCTCATCTGCAATCAATCCCACTCCGCTATAGGCAGTCAGTTCCGCTGTTATCGTCTGGTCAATATCTGCCGGCTGCTCATCCAGAAGCGGAAGATGATAGATATACAGCATTTCACGATCCGCTATTCCCTTGGCACGGCAATGTAGAGCATCGGTGGATTCCCACGCTGCTGGTCCGGCTGTCACACCCACCACGGTATAACCCGGCATCGCTGCCTCATAACTGGCTATTGCCGCATCATCATACTGTGATCCCGTGATTGGCATATATACATAGTTATTCAAGATCAGAGAATTTGTGTAAGGCTGGTCATTAGGTGTGTTCACTCGAAACACCTGATAATTGTTTCCATAGGAAGATGTCTCACTGGCAAAATAAGCTGCTACTGCTTCAATTTCGTCATACTGAGCATGACTCGGCGGAACTTCGCGAATAAGGATTTTATCAACATCAAGATATTTTCCCCAGCAGTCCACATGGTCTATATACGTATTATTGGGATCAGCCACCACAAAATAAGTCTCTATCCCCAGGTAATTGAGCATCCGCTGGTTCACTTCCGCATTGGAAATTGAGTTTTCGGCATAGACCAGGTCTGTGGAGATTGATTGCCCCAACCCGTCTGTCATATAATTTCCACCTGTATGCACCACATTCATACCGAATAAATTAATCTCCAGAAAATCTGCCACTTCGATCGGAATGTCATTATCATTGGGTCGCGGACGATTATAGGGGAAATTGACAATCCCGAATTCCTCGTTGCCGTCTATCACATACCAGGGTCCATAATCCCGCGTCCAGTAGCTGTCCGAGGGAGCGATCAGAAATTCGCAATTATCAATATTCACACCTGAAGAATTGTACTGGGATGTTACTGTGTTCTGCTGTGATGTGCTGCTTACGATTGTCACCACTTTAGTATGCTGGCTCATTGCCGCGATCAGGCTTACCGGAATTCCAAAGGGATAACGCACCAGAACGCCTTCCATCTGTTCAAATTCTGCCACGTTATGAATAGCTCCATCGGGCGGATCAGTCTCATAGAAATCGCGCCCTATCTCTTCCCAGCGTGCTGCTTCTGCCTGCGAAAGCCAGTGCGTTAGCGGAAATGGCTCATTTTCAAGAATATCAATCTTTTCTACGGCAATTAGTAATCCTGCCCCTAATAATAATATTAATAAAATAGCCTGTTTCATCTTTCCTCCTTTTTATTGCTCATCTGTAAATTTATAACGTATTTGACGGGGAGGTATTATCTTCTGACTGCTCCGCCAATATGTGATCTGATATACATTTGACACTGACTGGGCAAAGAACTGGAATATCGTCCGCAGATCACTCTTCGATGAGGTTAACCTGTATTGTCCATTAACTGCCAGTTGCTCCAGCACAGCCGTATTTACTCCACCCTGTCCAGATAATCCCATAGTATAGCTGCGAATACCCAGATCATTCATCTCTGTGATCAATTCATCTGGAGTTACTTCCGAAAAAGTATCCCAGCCATCCGTAAATGACACAAGTGCCCTGCCATCCACAAGCAGTCCCGTCAACATCTCTATCCCTATGCTCATGGCATCATACATCCTGGTATAACTCCCCATCTCCTGATTGGATATAAAATTCTCGATCTCCTGAATATCTGTACTTGGGGGCATTTCTGAAATTGTATCGGAAAAACTTACTACTCCGATCTGGGCTTCCGGTGTGTTAGCTTTCACTATCTCCACAAATTCAATGGCATAATTTAACACATCATCAAAATTATTACCCAGACTTTCGCTCACGTCAAGCACCAGAACTACTCCAATCTGCGTTAAATTCCCAAATTCCACTTCATATTCCGGAAACCACACCCATTCTCCATCTACCTGCTCCTCTACTTCCACTTTATCAATATAATAATTCTCAGTTTCCGAATAAACCGACAGATTATTCATCGTTATCCTGATATCTGGAGCTGCTACTTCATAATCTATTATACCGTCAAAATATACTTCACTGTCTGTTAACTCGTCAGAGATTATAAATTCCGGGTTCGCTCCTGTTGTGTTTGTGTATTCCCCAAAAAGAAAAAACTCCAGGTCTTCTTCTTCCGGACTGTCACAACTCAAAATAAAAATTACAGGTATCAGTAACATCAGAAACCTGATTATTCCCCTTAACTTCATTTTTACCTCCCGACAGATGCATTTCTTCTTGTGCAATTCTCATCTCTCCCCCATTCTTAGTCAAGCCTTATCACTCTTTTCCTGGCATCCCCCCGAAATTAACAGAATTTCTGCTGCTAAGTGGACTTGCACCGTCCCGATTCATCGG
>CAZAHZ010000319.1:0-4049 GCA_964485055.1 uncultured Candidatus Cloacimonadota bacterium | reverse complement strand
CTGAATTTTAAGTCCTTAGTTATCAATTACTTATATTTAAAGTGCGAAAGTCAGGTTAAAGGGGATTGCCAGCCGGGTAGTTTTCGTCAGATCATTTATTAAGCTTTGCATTAGAGATTTCCAGTCAGGATTCCGGGAGAAATGTTCCAGTTTATTCAGTGCATTCTCAATTTTTTGCTGAGATATCGGCTTCAATATATAATCTACTGCATGAGTCTCAAATGCCTTCATCGCAAATTCGCTAAAGGCAGTTGTGAATATTACCAGAGGGAGATGCTCAAGCCGGGATAAAACTTCAAAACCGGTCAGTCCCGGGATCTGGATATCAAGAAAAATCAGGTCCGGCTTCAGGTTGTTTATTGCCGACACGGCGTCTATCCCGTTAGCAGCTTTGCCGATAATATCCAGTTTATCTGTGTGAATGCTGAGCAGTCTTTCCAGATTCTGTATGGCTACCGGCTCGTCTTCTACTAAAAAGGTTCTATATTTCAATGCCTGCCACCCTTGAAGATTTCGATTTTTGCCAGCGTGCCCTTTGATTCTGGTGATAAGGTAAATTTTGCTCTCTCCTGATACTGCAATCTGAGCAATTCCTGCAGTGTAGATAGACCTGTTGCTTCACTGTATCCGGTATCCAGTAAGCATCCTGTATTAAATACTGCTAAACTCGTTTTCTGAGGAGTCTCACTGAGGAGCACTTCGACCTTACCGCCATTTATATTTTTGGCTATCCCGTGCTTGATCGCATTTTCTACCAGGGTCAAAAGCAGGAGTGGTGGTATCTGTAAATTCTCTATCCTGTTTTTGATCTCGAATGTCAAACGGTCACCAAAACGTATTTTTTCAATTTTCAGGTAATCGGTTATTGCCTTAAGCTCAGATTCAAGACTGATCAGTGGATTTTCTGTCATCAATAGATTATATCTCAGAAGTTCTGCCAACTGCTCGATCATTTCTTCTGCTTTTGCCTGATCTGAGTAGATCAATCCCGAAATGGAGTTTAGAGTGTTAAATAAAAAATGTGGATTTATCCGGCTTCTTAAAGAACTAAGCTCTAACTGCGTTCGAGCCTGTTTTTCTTTCCAGTATTTGATTTTAATGGTTTCCGCTCTATGCAACAAAGAAAAAATAGTATAGGCAGTGATTCCGAAGATCAAACTGATGGAAAGAAATGTTATCAGATTTACTGAGCGAAAGAAATATACTTCCACATTCATGATCTTTGAAACCAGAAAAGTGCCTGATATTCCGCCAATAATACCACCTGTGGCAATCAGGAGAACGATAAATATCAGCCTTATTATCCTGGGAATGCTTGAGAGATTAATTAATGTTAGCAATAGAAATATGGAAAATCCTATACAGTTTGAGTATATCAGGCTTATTAAAAAGAATCTGACTATCATGTCTGTATCTGCAACTCCTCTCAGGATCGTGAGTAATACACTGATAATCAAATTGATCAGGATCAGTAATAATATCTTTTTGATATTGAACTGCGTTTATCTTCTTTCTCTAATAACACTAACTGTCAGTTCGGGAATCAGGAAATTATGGCTTTCAAGTTTAAATTTGTTTCCGTCTGCCAGGTTTACTTTCAATTCCTGCTTGCTGTATTGAACGTGGGGCCAGTGGCATATTTCTGCACAAACTGCGAATTCTTTATCTTGAAACATCATTCCTGCATTATCGCTGAAATCCCAGTAGAATGTGTGTTTCCCGCAATCAATACTGGCAGAAGTGACAGCTCTGATACCTTGGAATTTAGATTTTTCTGCCCACTGGGGGAGATGTGCCTGCTTCTCTTTTACATTAGCGGCAAAATCTGAAATATAGAGCGTCTTAAGATAATTTCCTGCACTATCCTCTATCCAGACTGCTGTTTGAGGAGCTATCTGGTCACGATATCCTAAACGCATATCTACTTTCAGATAGTCACCTTCGGGAGGCGTTTGCTGCACAGGGCTTTCAGTTTGAATAAATTTAGGTAACAGTTCATCTTTGGCAGCATCTGTTTCTGCCTGATAGCCTTCTTCTGCTAATTCATTTACCTGCCTTGTTAATAGTGCCTGTCCCTTCAGATAATTGGCTTTATTCCTCATTTCATTTGTGCTGCCATTTTTTGACAGATAGGTTAAATCTTCTATTCCAGTTTCCAGACTGTTGACAAAAAATGGTAAATTCACCGCTACGGAACCTCGTAAAAAACGTATTTCTTCATCATCTGGAGCAAGTTCTACGCAATGTGAAAGCACTTCAAATACTTCATTAGCTATGCCAGCTCGGTCAGTTACATCATCGCGAATGCTTTCATCATAGCCCTGGCTGGCAAGATTTCCCAGGGTACGGGCTAATAGCAGGTGCAATTCCAGGTTTTGGGGATTTTGTTTTGCTGCCTGCCGGAAATTATCAACTGCAGTTCGTAAATCACCCTCTTTCAGGCTCTTCATACCTTGTTCGTAATTGCTATTAGCGTCTTTCTTTTCTGTGGATAATTCATCATAAATAGCTTTTGCCCGTTCATAAAACTGGGTATTTCTGCCATAAGTGACCACGAATTTTAAGGCTGCTTTTGCTGATACAATGTTACCGGCTTTGTACTGACCAATGCCCAGGTAATAACTTGTTACCATATATAGCTGCTGGTCTGCTCTGTAATTGTTCTGCACATATTCCAGGTCAGCTATTCCTTGTGGCAATTTGCCCAGGAATTCTGGAGCACTCACTCCCAGAATACCACGGTTCAGAAGTGCTTTTGTATGTCCCGGTTCGATTGCCAGAGCTTTTTCAAATTGGGTGAAAGCTTTACCCATTAAAGCTCCGGCTTCCTTCATACTTGCCTGTCCTGCCTGTTGACTTAAAAATGAGCCATATTGTGCCAGGGCATCTGCTGATTCTGGATAGGCTTCTACTAATTTTTCCATCATAAGTGTTGCTTCTGTTAAATTTCCCTGAGCGGCTTCCGCTTCTGCTTTGCTGATCTCGTCACTGATACTGGCAGCGCATATCACTGCCCAAATACTAAAAAGTAAAATAATCATCGTTTTCATAACTACCTCCGATGACAGTATCCTATTCATTTTCAGAAACACGTCAAAACAAATGCGACAAACGGAACATATCATATCCTGAACTGGCAATTTAATGACTTAAAGTGTAAATTAACAGCTTCTACATTATTTGATAAATTTAAGATCAGATCGCTGCTATCACTTCCCGGGCTTTTCGTAAAGTGAGATCAATTTTATCTACGTCTTTTCCTCCGGCTTGTGCCATATCAGGTCTGCCTCCGCCTTTTCCTCCCACTTCCGCTGCCAGCAGGCTGACGATCCTGCCTGCCTGATATTGCTTTGTCAGGTCACTGGTTACAATAACCAGGATGGAGACTTTTTCGTCAACTGCAGCGATCAGCACACCTATGCCGCTTCTCAATTTATCCTTTAACTGGTCGCCGATGGTGCGCATATCTTTTGCATTGTTGATCTTAATACGGCTGATCACACATTTGATGCCGTTGATCTCTTCTGCCTGGGCTATCAGGTTATCAAGCTGGCTGCCTGCAATTTTCTGCTGAAGTACTTCAATATCTTTCTGGTATTGCCTGTTTTCTTCCAGCAGTTTTTCCAGTTTATTGATAATATCTTGTTGATTGCCATGCAGCAGGCGTCCGGTTTCGCTGAGAATATCTTCTCCCTGCCTGATCATCTTTTCCGCACTATCTCCCGTGGTGGCTTCAATGCGTCTGACCCCGGCAGCGATGGAACTTTCTGAGGTTATTTTAAAATATCCAATCTGTCCCGTATAATCAAGATGCGTGCCTCCACAGAACTCTTTGGAGAATTTATCTATAGTTACTATGCGGACAATATCGCCGTATTTTTCACCGAAGAGAGCGATGGCTCCTTCCTTTCTGGCTTCATCTATCGCTTTTACTGATTTATCTATTTTAAGACATTCCCGTATCTTCTCATTAACGATGCTTTCCACCATTTCCAGTTCTCGCCTGCTTGTCTGATGAATGTGCGTGAAATCAAAACGCAAATGATCAG
>CAZAHZ010000318.1:0-4069 GCA_964485055.1 uncultured Candidatus Cloacimonadota bacterium | reverse complement strand
TCACAACACCCCCAAATGAATTTGGGGGTTAATGAAAATGGTTTTCTTGCTGCTTTTGGTGACCTACAATGAAATCAATTTCGGGGGGATGCCTGATTTATAAATATTATTGTCAGTTTGCCAGATAACAGCCCCCCTGAGGTGAGAGTGAGAAATTTTTCCTTTACATTTTTCGCTCATATAAAAGTTTCACGACAATTATACTCAAAAAATACAGGAGAGCTTATGAAAGTTTCTGAAAAGATAGAGCAGTTGCACCAGAAAGAAGCTCAGATCAAAGAGATGGGAGGTGCTGACCAGATTGCAAGGCAGCATGAAAAAGGGAAATTGAATGCCCGTGAGCGGATTGATCTTCTCTTTGATGAAGGGACATTTCGCGAAATAGATATGTTCGTAAAGCACCGTTCGACTAATTTTAATATGGCGGATATAGATATAGCATCAGATGGAGTAGTAGTAGGGCATGGGCAGGTTAATGGACGCCCTGTGTTCGCATTTTCGCAGGATTTCACTTCTCGAGGCGGATCACTCGGCGAGATGCATGCTGCCAAGATCACCAAAGTTATGGATCTGGCAGCCAAAGCCGGTGTACCGCTGGTTGGGATCAATGATTCCGGCGGAGCACGTGTGGAAGAAGGCGTTCAGGCTCTTAAGGGCTATGGTGAGATCTTTTTTCGGAATTCTCGCAGTTCCGGTGTGATCCCGCAGATTTCTGCTATAATGGGACCCTGTGCCGGCGGAGCAGTTTATTCTCCTGCAATGACCGATTTCGTCTTTATGGTCAAAAAATCCAGCTATATGTTCATCACCGGACCACAGGTGATCGAAACGGTTACAGGAGAAATAACTAACTTTGAAGATCTGGGCGGAGCAATGGCACACAACACAAAATCGGGCGTAGCTCATTTTGCCTGCAACTCCGATGAAGACGCCATAGAGAAGATCAAAATTCTGCTCAGCTACCTGCCCAATAATAACCTGGAAGATCCACCTTTTGTGAAAATGGGTGATGATCCCCAGAGGCTTTGCCCTGAACTTGATGCCTTTATTCCGGATAATCCTCAGCAGCCTTATGATATGAAAGCTGTGATCAAATCAATCGTTGATGTCGGTGAGTTCTTTGAGCCGCATGAATTTTACGCAGAAAATGCCATAATCGGGTTTGCCCGGCTCAATGGACGCAGTGTGGGTATAATCGGTAATCAGCCACTTTTTCTTGCCGGCTGCCTGGATATAGACGCCTCAGATAAGATCTCCCGCTTCATCCGTTTCTGCGATGCCTTTAATCTGCCTATAATCACCTTTGTTGATGTTCCCGGCTATCTGCCCGGCACTCAGCAGGAATGGGGAGGAATAATCCGTCACGGCGCCAAGCTGCTCTGGAGTTACTCCGAAGCCACAGTGCCCAAACTTACCGTAGTAACGCGCAAGAATTACGGAGGCAGCTATATAGCAATGTGTTCGAGGCATCTTGGAGCTGATATGGTCTTTGCCTGGCCCTCCGCCGAAATTGCTGTCATGGGAGCTCAAGGTGCCGTTAATATCATCAGCAGCTACCGCAAAGCAATCACTTCCGCTGCTGATCCCGAAGCAATGCGTCAGCAGAAAATTGATGAATATGAAGAGGCTTTCAATAATCCCTACCTGGCTGCTGAACGCGGCTATATTGATGCCATCATTAATCCGTCCGAAACCCGGATACGCCTGATTGACGCTCTGGAAGTGATGTGCACCAAACGTGAATCGCTGCCTCCCAAAAAGCACGGCAACATCCCGGTTTAGGTTCAGATATGGATGAGCAGAGAAAAAAGAAATTGAAAGCAGCTATTGCTGCGGTTACATATTACCTGCAGGCAGAAGAAGCCAAAAAAACAATAAAAACCAGTTACTGGATACGCAGTGGACGTGAAATGACCATGAATAACCGCTACCTTGTCCAGATGCGAAATTTCAGACGATAATTATTTGGAGGATACTTAATGCAATTAGATAAACATGGCGTTTTGGAAATGCGCAATATGCGCTATGAAACTGACCGCCCTAAAGCGGAAAATCCCATCAAGATACAAGACTTGACCTTCCGGGATGGTCATCAATCCCTCTTTGCCACTCGCGGCAGAACCGAAGATATGCTCCCTGTGGCTGAAATGATGGATGAAATCGGGTTCTATTCCATGGAAATGTGGGGTGGAGCTACCTTTGATACCATGCACCGCTTTCTGGCTGAAGACCCCTGGGAAAGGATCAGGATCCTAAAAAAATATATAAAAAAGACCCCCTTCTCCATGCTCCTGCGTGGTCAGAATTTAGTGGGATACCGCAATTATGCCGATGACGTGGTAGATAATTTTGTCCAGCGTGCCTGTGATAACGGCATTGATATATTCCGCGTTTTCGATGCACTCAATGATTTCCGCAATTTTGAAGCTGCTGCCAAAGTGATCAAACGAAATGATAAGCATTTGCAGGGCACTATCTGCTATTCGCTTACTGAGATGAGAATGGGCGGTGATACATATAATATTGATTATTACCTTAATAAAACCAAAGACCTCGAAGAGATCGGTGTAAATTCCATTTGCATCAAGGATATGGCAGGTCTCGTTGCGCCTTATGATGCTTACAACCTGGTCAAAGCTCTCAAAGCCCAGACGAATATTCCCATCCATCTGCACACCCATTTCACCTCCGGCATGGGCGACCTTGCTATTTTCAAAGCCATTGAAGCTGGTGTTGATATTGTTGATACCTGCCTTTCGCCTTATGCCTACCGTACTTCGCATCCTGCTGTGGAACCCCTGGTCATCTCACTCTTAGGCACAAACCGGGATTCAGGATTTGATATTAAGAAACTCGCTGAAATCAGCAAAGAGCTGGAAAAAGTGATCCCCAAATATAAGCAGTTCGCTAACGACACCAAGTTCTCCATTATTGACACTAATGTGATCCTGCACCAGACACCCGGCGGAATGCTCAGTAACCTGGTTAATCAGTTGCGTCAAATGGATGAATTGGACAGACTGGATGATGTTTTTGAAGAACTGCCCAAAGTTCGCCGTGATCTTGGTCAGGTTCCACTGGTCACGCCCACCAGCCAGATCGTCGGCATTCAGACCGTGAATAATGTCCTCTATGATAAAGATGAAGAATACACTCAGATCACGCAGCAGGTAAAAGACCTCTGCTTTGGATTATATGGTAAAACTACTCTTCCTATTGACGCAGATGTACAAAAAAAAGCACTTAAGGATTATCCTCGCGGAGAGATACCTATAACCTGCCGTCCCGGTGACGAACTCAAACCCGAAATGCCCCAGGTGATAGAAGAAACTAAAGATCTGGCTAAGAATATTGACGACCAGTTGATTGTTGCTCTTTACCCAGTCACCGGTAAACGCTTCCTCAAATGGAAATATGGTCTCACTGAAATCCCGCCTGAAGCTAAAGCCAAAACTATGGAAGACGTTAAAAAAGAAGAAGAACTTATCAAAAAAGCTCTTTCAGGTGAACTTTCCCTTACTGGCAAAGCACCTGTAGATGTTAAAACCAGACCATTTGATGTCTATGTAGATGGTGAATTATTCCACGTAGAAGTCGCAGACCCGCTTAATAAAAAAGGTGGAACTCCTCCTCGCATAAAGGATACAGACAAACCAGAAATCCCTTCTGATGGCACCAAGACCCTTACTGCACCTATCCCCGGCATGATCAATGAGATCAAAGTCAAGATAGGTGATCATGTTAAGGAAGGTGATGCCGTTATCGTTCTGGAAGCCATGAAAATGTTCAACAATCTGGAAGTGAAATTCGCCGGAACAGTTAAAGAGATCAAAGTAGATGTAGCTGCTTCCGTTGGCAAAGGTGACATCCTGATAATATTTGAATAAATCTTTCGAATCAGGATTTTCAGGCTGAATTGATCAACGGATTAACCCTGCAAAATATCTTCAATCCTGAAAATCCTGATTCAGATTAGTCACTTATTGCTAATATTCTGACATTATTTGGGAAAAGTTTTTTTTCACGCTTGTAAAACATTTGGAATTAACAGCTTACATAGGCAAAATAA
>CAZAHZ010000317.1:0-4071 GCA_964485055.1 uncultured Candidatus Cloacimonadota bacterium | reverse complement strand
GTCAAATGCCTATGGGATCGTGTTTTCAAAAATAAAATGGTAAAGATGGGTTAATCCGATCTCACCTGCCTGTCAAAATAATTTTACTCTACAGCAAATAATAAATCCACACCATCTACAAATTAACCCTTTTCCCCTGTTTTACTACCTCATACAATTTCTCCCCAAATCCCCGGAGACTCTGACACAATCCCTTACCAGTCGCACTCCAAACGACACAACAAAAAGATGTGGTATCGTTTTGAGTGCAACTTGTTTATTTCTGTGGTAAGCCAACTTTAAGATATTTAAGAGAGTGATCAAAGAAAAAAAAGGAGATAAAATTGCGTGGTGCGGGAAAAATATTGACAGGAAAGAATAACAAAAGTGTGTTAGGAAAGAATAGATTAATTCTGGAGGATTGATGTCAAAAACAAGAAATATCCTATTGCTTATATTATTAGCGATATTGGTGCTGATGACCGGTTGTGAGAAAAAGATAGAACTAATGCCAGGCGAGGCAATAGACCTGACCCGAATCATTGAATCAACTACAGGCGACTTTCTGGTGAACCGCGCACCGATAGTGATCATATTACGGGATAACGAAATAATCACGGGCAAAAAAGATAAAAAAGTCAGTGAGTTGGATTTTATTTTTGAACCTTCAATCAAGGGAACAGCTATTTGGCAGGATAAAAATACGATACATTTTCAGCCCCACTCCAAATTAAACGTTACTGAGACCTATCAATGTACGATTCTGCCAGCGGGAAGGACAATCAGCGACAGCCTTGTAACGCCGGTAAAATTTGCTTTTCAGGTGATAGGTCAGGATGTGGAGGAACTTGATTGCCAGATCACATTTGAAGAAGGCAACAGCAATAAATTTCGATTGACCGGCAAAATAAAGTTTATTGCTGAGTTAAAACTGTCAGAACTGAAGAAATCGGGGAAAATAAAATATGACAATTCCGAATATAAGCTGAACTGGGCAGAATCAGAGGACTATGTTTACACTTTTGAGAGCAGGAAACTGCAGGTAAAAAAGAATGCTGATAAACTGGAATTTACCTTAAACGGGAAATTATTACAGCTTCCTTATGATATCTGCCGGAATTTTGATATAAATCAGGAATCAGTATTGACAATGCGTCAGGCAACTATGATCAATGAAGAGAAGAATTCCTATATCGAGATAGAGTTTTCAGATAATATCGCCCGTGATCAGGATCTCTACAGCCTCATTAAAGTCGTGCCCTCAGTAAATAACAAAATTGATCTCGTGGAAAATATTGTCCGGATCAGTGGTGACTATCAATTCAATGGTCAATACGCTATTAATATATCCAAAGAATTAAAAAGTACCAGCAATAAAACCCCGACAACGGATACCGTTAGCCGCGTGGCATTACAGGATGAGAAACCACAAATAAAATTCAATGATACCGGTGTATTTTTGACCAGTGCCAGTAATAATAACCTGTATTTCAGCACTATGAACGTGAAAAAAGTGAAATACGAGGTAACACTGGTGTATGAGAATAATCTCTGTCAGTACCTGCAAAGCTGGAATATGCAGAGTTCCAGTGATAACTGGTCATTCAACAATTTGAATTGCGTTGGCAATAAGATAGCTGAGGGTGATCTGGAGATTGGAGAGCAAAGAAATATCTGGCTGCAACATGAACTGAATATTTCGCAATTATTGCCTGATCATAAATACGGAATATATCATGTAAAATTATTAATCACCAAAGATGACGTGCTTTATCGGGAAAATAAGGCAGTACCTTATAAAGGTGGGCATTATAATGACCCAATTAATGATTATTATTATTATCATCGTGGAACAATAACCAAGCCCTTTATTGTATCCGATCTGGCAATAACATATAAGCAGGGTGCAGAAAGCAGTCTGTGCATCATCAATAACGTGGTAAGCGGTAAGCCCGTTAAAGGGGTATATGTCAGCCTCGTTAGTTATCAGAATCAGACACTGGCAGAAGGATTTACTGATAAGGACGGATTTTATCAATTTACGACAGAAGAAAAACCTTTCTATGTAACAGCCCAGTTGGGTGATCAGGAGAGTGTGTTAAAGCTGAGAGGCGACTCCTGGGAGACCAGCAGTTTTGCGGTGGGAGGAGTTTCAGGAGCAGCGAAAAATTTACAGGCATATATATATACGGAACGGGGAGTATATCGTCCCGGTGATGAGATAAATATTGCTATTGTAATGCGAAATCAGGATGGTTCATTTCCGGAAAATCATCCTCTGGAAGTGGCAATCTATGATTCGCGTTATACTAAAGTTTTTGATACTGTACTCAAGGATAGCAAAGACGGCTTTTATCACCTGCCTTACAGCACATCGGCAGACGATCCCACGGGTTCCTGGAATCTGCAGTTGAAGGTTGGTAAGAATACTTTTAATCATGAATTACGGATAGAGACAATCGCTCCGGAACGGTTGAAATTGACTTACTTCCCTCAATCAGACAGGATCACTGCCCAGGATAACACTTTTGATATCACGCTGGAAGCAAGGTATCTATTTGGCAGAGCTGCGGCAGGTTTGACGGCAAATTTCAATTACAAGGTGGAATCGGTGCATAAGAGGTTCAGTCAGCCCGAATGGGGAGATTTCAGTTTCAGCGACGCATTCAAGAGATCATCGAGAATTGACAATAAAAAGAGCAGCACTGTATTGGATGAAGAAGGTAAGGGACTTCTGATCTGGAAGCGTCCTTACGGGAATAATTTCAGTTCTGCAGGCACTGTCACGGTGGAGTGTGAAGTAATAGACAAAGGTGGTCGAGCCAGCAAGGAAAATCTGAAATTGAGCTGGGACCCCTGGGATGCTTATGTGGGTATCAAAATAAATTCCTCTTATCTTTCCAGAAATAAGGAAAATAAATTTGAGGTTATTTTGCTTGATCCTTCGGGAAAACCGTTATCAGGAGATAATATCGAAGTTTGCGTTTATGAGAATACTAATTACTGGTGGTGGGAGTTTGATAATTACTCAAGCTTCCGGCAAAGCTTTAAGCAGGCAAAGTCAACCCGTCTTCTCGAGAAAAAAACCATCAGTTCAAAAAATAAACCCATAATCTATAAACTTCCTGCCCTGCGGGGACGCAATATCCTGATCGAAATCACTCACCTGATGGCAGATGGTAGAGGACATACCAGTTCAAAGTTTTTATATACTTCCAGCCGGGCACGCGGTGACATGAAGGAAAATGCTGATATACTGCAACTTCGAGCCGATCAGGATGAATACTTTCCGGGCGATAAAGCCCATATAAGCTTCCCGATCAATGATAAAGCCCGAACGCTGGTCACTCTGGAAAAGGCAGATCAGATCATAGACTGGTGGTGGTATCAGGCTCCTGGAGGTAAAACCCAGGCAGATATATCAATAGACATCACTCAGGAAATGCAGCCGGGGATTTATGCCACAGTCTCGGTCATCCAGTCACAGATTGATAATGAAAATGACTGCCCCTTGCGTCTATATGGCATCATTCCTCTCAAGGTTACAGATAAATCTTCGCAACAGAAACTGGAAATGACTGTTCCCGAAATAATCCGTCCGCTGGAAAAATTTATCTGCCGCTTGCAGGCAACACCAGGAGAAGACACACAATTCACGGTGGCAGTGGTAGATGAGGGCTTGCTTTCTCTCACAGATTATCGTTCACCGGATGCCTGGGAATATTTCCATCGCAAGGAAAAACTGGAAGTTCAAACTTATGATAACTACGGCAATATCATCGAAGTGGAAACGGGAGACATAACCCGGCGGTTTTCTATTGGTGGCGGTGTGGAGCTCTTCCAGAAAAGACAACTGGAAAAGACTGAAGTCAAACGCTTTGAACCGGTATCGCTCTTTTCCGGGATAATCACAGCAGATAAGAATGGCAAGGCGGAGATGGAATTTACCATGCCGGATTATCTGGGAGCAGTTCGCATCATGGCAGTCAGCGTGAATGGCAATAAGTACGGCAGTGCTTCGCAGACAGTTACGGTACGCAAGGAATTAATGCTGATGGCTACTTTACCGCGAGCCTTGGCGCCTGGAGATAA
>CAZAHZ010000316.1:0-4121 GCA_964485055.1 uncultured Candidatus Cloacimonadota bacterium | reverse complement strand
TAATCACGGGTGGGGCGAGGACACGATCACTGGTAACCAGTTTCAGCAATTTATATTCTGAGGTGGGAAAATGGGGAATTATTTACCTATCTGGTAGTAGTTCTCGCTCCACTTACGGTGTACCGTTAGCGGTGCAAGTCCTACTTATCTGGTCAATTATCATTAAAGTTCCTGATATGAAAATAAAAAAAAACAGGGGGATACCAGTTTCGGCTAATCTGGCAGCCCTCGGAATTAGATTGATAACTGGTTACAAAATATCCTGAAAGGGCACTATTATGTAGTCCCGATATGTCGTGATGAACGTAATCCGGGCAGAAGTTCCGACTTGTCAGTGATGATGTAGGTCAATCTTTCCAGATTGACATTTTTTAAGACTTAATCTGGAAAGATTAAGCTACGTGGTATGGGCATTTTCTCACTGTTTTCTTTATGGACTCAATAGACAAGATAGACATGATGCATTTTGTCCATCCTGTCCATTAAGTCCATGCTGCCCCGGATTTCCGATTTTTATTGACATAATCATCCCCGTATTTTCTCAATAGAAAAAAATTTACAGGAGACTAAAATGAAGCATTTAATAATTATTTTTCTCTTTATAAATATCCTCTCATTAACAGCCACGGATGTGAGCGGTATTCAGACAGGTACCTGGGATTTAGCAAACAGTCCCTATACCGTGATCGGTGACGTGGAAATCCCCGCTGGCGAAGAATTGACTATCGAGCCAGGTGTTCTGGTTCAGTTCAATGGCATTTTTGAGATATGCGCACTTGGCATGTTGAATGCTCAAGGCACAGAGAATGATACTATCTATTTTGACCGCTATCCCACTTTCAGTGGCTTCTGGGATGAACTCAGGCTGGAGCAGGAAACCGGTGATGCTTATGAAATTTCTTATTGCTATATCCGCGGTGCGAATAATGGCGTTAATTCCATTGATGCCCCGCTTTATTTGCACCACTCGCATCTTGATGCCAATACTACCGGCGTAAATCTTTTTGCCATCGGGAATATACTTCCACCGGAGGTGATTATAGAAGACTGCCTCATCGAACACAGTATTGAGAACGGCATTGATATTTATGAAAACGGTAATGCCACTATTCAAAATTGCGAGATCACCAGTAACGGCATGGGCACTCAATACCGCGGTGCTATTCAGATAAATATCCAGTCAACGGGTGCTGTCTGTTCACCTCTTATCCTTAATAATAATATTCACGATAATCTGAAGCAGGGTATCACCTGCACGGATATGTTCTCTGCCGGAGTAATTAATGCCACGATCCAGAATAACCTTCTGGAACGTAATCTCACCGGAGTTTATTTCTATAATTGCTCAGGTACTTTGACGAATAATGAAATCAATGACAACTTCATACCCGGCGATATGAACAGTGGTGCCGGAGTGATGTGCTATGGTTCACTTGCCATTCCTGTTATCACCGGGAATACTATCACCGGAAATTACACGGCTCTATACATAGTTAATAACGCAAATCCCTGCCTGGGTAATTCAGCCAGTGCCAATCCTCTCGAACAAGGCATGAACACTTTTATGGATAATATAGATGCCAGCGGCATAAATAATTCCATTTATGTGTATAACTGCTCAAATACATATACTATCCTGGCAGAGAACAATACCTGGGATTCAGAAGATTATGATGAAATTGCCGAAACTATCCATGATGGCAATGACAGCCCCTCTTTGCCGATAGTGGATTTTGATCCCATCTACTCACCGCCATCAACTCTCCTTTCCGGCACTTTCACTTATACCGGCGGTTTTGAACTAGATAACTGGACGCTGAACCTCTTCAATGTTAACAGCAATCTGGACGTGGAAATATACCCCATTGAATACGGCAGCTTTGAATTGAGCGTGATACCCAGTGGTTATTATTTTCTGATAATCACCGGCACCGGAGTGGAAGGTAATATTGCTGTGGGTGCTATTGGAGACTACTTCTTCCCTGATGTGTTCACGATCACAGAAACCAGTCAATACACAGACCTGGAACTTGAAATCCTCGACTATGAGTATGAAAACCATTATTACGTGCCTCGGATTGCGATAGAAGGAGACTACACTCTCTACCACTTTGTGGAAGGAGGGGTATATCCCTATAGCCAGTCGCTGCTCTATCAGGATGGAAATTATCTACGCTATTACGGCAAACCAATCTATACTGAAAACGGCTGGGAGATAGAAGAATTTGGACCTTATAATGAAGTCTTTATGAAAAACCGCAATATCCAGGTTGGTGACTCCTGGGAGTCATTACGTTTATATGGTGGTGATGAATCCGTGATCTTTGATTATACCGTAGTTGCCCGTGATTCCATAGAAATTGATTCCGAACAGCATGAGGCTTTCACCTGTTTCGCCACTTATGAAAATGTCTTCTATTATCAGGAGCAGTATGTGGCAGATATTGGCTTTTTCTCCAGGTTGAGTCTTAATGCTCAAGAACTTATGGAAGGTTACTTTGCCACTGATATGTCCACTATTAACCTTACTGCCACAGAATCATCCTTCCTGCCACTGGCTGAAGACTTCTTTTTGCAGTGGATGCCACAGGAAAAACCTCTCACACCCTGGAACCTTACTTTTGCCTATGGATTGAACGATCTTCAAATCCTCTTCTGGAACCCGCCTGCAGAAATTACTGCCTGCCAAAGTTACCGGCTCTATGCCAATCAGGAGATGATTGCCGAATTACCGGTAACAGATCATCAGTATCCAATCCCTTTACCGCTTGATGAAGATACCGATTTTTATCTGACTGGTTATGATGGCGAGTCCGAAACCGAGTCTTCCAACATTATTACCTGGATAGTACCCTCCGGACAGGATGATCACCAGCTCCCGGAATTTTCCACACGCCTGAACCAGAACTTCCCAAATCCTTTCTATCTGAACGATACACGCTCTAATATTACCAGAATATCATTCTCGCTGGCAGAAAATTCCCAGACTGTTCTCACTATCTATAATTGCCGTGGTCAAAAGGTCAGGACTCTGCTTTCCGAATATCTCGCAGCCGGTGATTATCAGATTCCCTGGGACGGCACAAATCTTTCCGGTGATAAATGTGCCACTGGTATATATCTCTTTAAATTAACTTCTGAGACCACTACCCAAACCAGAAAATTGCTCCTGATCCGCTGAGTTTCCCCATGTTTCCACACTTTCCCCTGATCTAAGGTTAATTCACCGAAAACCCCTCTATGTCGCACTCGAAACGACACAACAAAAAGATGTAGTATCGTTTCGTGTGCAACTTTTCTATCTCTGTGGTGAAGCTGTAGCAAGGCTGGGGTAAGAACGGGATAAAGATAGTAAAAAATTGATAATTAATATATAATTAGTTGTAACGTACTTCAATCTTATCATGATTATCCTGAAAGTGTAGAAATGGTTATTATTGTTACATACACTTGTAATCCACAGGGAAGTCACTCTGGAGTCACAGTGAGGTTGAGGAGGGCGAAAAAATGACGTAATAGATTTATATGCTTGTAGTTATGGCTAAATGATCTTTGAAAATGTGGAATTATGTTTTTTGGAACAAGATGACAGGATTATTTTAGTGGTAAATAATAGAAATATTTCTGGTGAACAGTTATTATATCTGGCTGCCGGGGAATGGATGGACACAACTTAATAAAAGATTTTTTAACCACCAATCTTCGCATAAAGCTACGGCATGGCAGGCGGAAGGCACAGAAGGCACGGAAGAAGAAATTAAGGATAAAGGATGAAGGATGTATTGGCTTTTTTATGATAGCTGGGATTTGATTTAGGAGGCTTAGTGGACGTGTACCGCTGGCGTATTTCGCAAGTGGGACGCAGACACGGGTAGATTGCAGTTAAGTTTATGAAGGAAGCAAGAGGTTTGCATGGTCGTCATCTGCGGAATAAAGAAGAGATTTAACCACGGAAGGCACTGGAGGCACGGAAGAAGAAATTAAGGATGAAGGATGAAATTTAACTTTGCATTTAAAGATAACGGGGGTGTAATTTAGGAAGTCGTCATCTGCGTCCCACTTGCGAGTACGCCAGCGGTACACGGATGAAGGATATGATCAAGTTGTGGGGAAAAAACGAA
>CAZAHZ010000315.1:0-4127 GCA_964485055.1 uncultured Candidatus Cloacimonadota bacterium | reverse complement strand
GCCAGTGTGTGCCTGAATCCCTGCTGGGTGAAATCTGCTTCTGAATATCTTAAGGAAATCACAATCTGTACCGTTATCGGTTTTCCATTGGGTGCTAATGCTTCAGTGACGAAGGTATTGGAGACGAGGCTGGCGATTGAGAATGGTGCGAGAGAGATAGATATGGTGATGAATATAGGACAATTGAAATCAGGAAATTATGATCTTGTATATCAGGATATGGCAATTGTGAGTGATACATGTCAGCAGCATGGAGCGTTACTGAAGGTGATCATCGAAACCTGTCTGCTGACTGAAGAAGAGAAAATAACAGCCTGCCTTTTAGCGAAGAAAGCAGGAGCGGATTTTGTGAAAACTTCTACCGGTTTCAATAAAGGTGGAGCCACAGTTGAAGACATCCGGCTGATGCGAAAGGTTGTGGGTAAAAAGATGGGGGTGAAGGCTTCCGGTGGAATAAGAACTGAAGAAGATGCCAGAGCAATGCTGGCAGCGGGAGCAAACCGGATAGGAGCTTCCAGCGGGATAAAGATTGTCAACCAGCAACTGGAGATATTAGGAGTTTGAGTTTTAATGATAATTGAAATAGCAGGATACAATCTTGATTACAGTCAGATAAAAAAATTAGAAGAAAGAAGTAAAGCGACACCGGAGACAATTTCTGCGGCTTATGCCCGGATATCCAGAAGTAATAAAAGCGTAGTAGAATTGCGAAAGGAAGCTCTGGAAGATGTGGCAAAAGCCAGGAACTCCAATCAGAAAATAGTATTTGAGATGGGTCATGCCTCTGTTGCTGAGCACGCAGTATTCAATTTTGATATAATCGGCATCTCACGTCTGCTGGTAGAAGATATTCAGCGTTCTCGACTGGCATCATTTACGGAGAAATCACAGCGATATGTGACGTTGCAGGGAGATTATGTTTTGCCAGAAGAGATACGGGGCAGTGAGCTGGAACAGGAATTCCGCTTAGTGATAGAAGAGCAGAATGCACTATACCGCAAGCTATATGAAGAGGGAAGAAATTATCTGAAGCAGAGCGGATTTAAAGGTAGTGCTGAAGAATTGCGTGGGAAAGCAAAGGAAGATGCGAGATATGTGCTGGCATTAGCCACGGAAACTCAATTTGGCATGACGATCAATGCCAGGGCTTTGGAACGGTTATTACAGAGGCTGGATAAAAGTGACCTGCAGGAAGCTCATCAGATGAAGGCAGGTCTGCTGGAACAGGCAATGAAAATAGCTCCTTCGCTGGTGCGTTACTCTGAGTGTGAGGATTTTGAGCGTAATATTCATTCCCCATTGCCTGAATTGGAAAATAATAAAATAATTGAAGATGTAAAACTGGTCAGAATGACTTCTGAGGCAGAAAGCTGGATACTGGCTGGGATGATCTTCGAAGACAGTGGAAGAGACATTGAAGCTATTTTTGAGCAGGTTAAGACAATACCTAACAATCAGAAAGCTGAGATATTCAGTCAGATGTTCTGTAAAATGCAACCCTGGCAGCGGATGCCACGGGCATTTGAGCTGGTGAATTTTACTTTTGGTTTGTTGATCTCATCTTCCTGTTTTGGACAATTAAAAAGGCATCGGATGGCAACGATTTTAAGATCAGGCTATCATCCAGAACACGGATATGTTGTTCCGCCCTTACTTGATGAAATTGGCGGAAGAGAATTGATGCAGCCAGTAATGGAGCGAGTGGATCAATTATTCTATCAACTTGAAAAAATTAAAAAGGGATTAGGGGCTTATATTTTGACAAATTCTCATCGGCTGCCGGTACTCTTCCAGGCGAACCTGCGGGAATTATATCATTTTTCGAGATTGAGATCAGATTGTCATGCCCAGTGGGAGATTAGAGAAATATCTCAGAAGATTGATATGATACTGAAGCGGGAGCTGCCAAATGCAGGGGCTATGCTGATGGGGAAAGATGAATTTATAAAAAAATACGGATGTGGAGGTAAGAGATGAAACCGCGGGTGTTTGTTACCAGGCGATTACCGGAAACCGTGATGCAGAAGCTGGAAGCAGAATTTGAGGTAAATTGTAATCCTTATGATCGAAATTTAGATGCAAAGGAACTGACAGTGGGGATAAGGGGATGTGATGTGATAATTACAATGCTGGCAGATAAGATCAGTGGGGAAATGATAGCAACAAATCCTGATTTGAAGGGCATCTGCAATTATGCGGTAGGTTATAATAATATTGATGTAGAGTTCGCAACACAAGCTGGTATCCCGGTTTGTAATACTCCGGGTGTATTGACGGAGACCACGGCAGATCTTGCCTGGGCTTTGATCTTTGCTGCTGCCCGGAGAATCGTGGAAGCAGACCGCTATACACGAGCTGGAAAATTTCAGGGCTGGGCACCTTTACTTATGCTGGGGCAGGATATTTACAGCAAAACACTTGGAATAATAGGAGCAGGCAGGATTGGTGAAGCAGTTGCCAGGCGATCTTCAGGATTCGGAATGAAAGTGGTCTATACCAGTAATCATGATAATGAGTATTTAAAATCTGTATTGCAGGCTGAGAGGGTATCTTTGCCGGAACTTCTGCAGGAGAGTGATATAATTTCTTTGCATGTGCCTTATAATGAGGAGACGCATCATCTGATAGACGAAGCGGAGTTTGCTCTGATGAAAAGAAGTGCTGTGTTGATCAATACAGCTCGGGGAAAAGTGATTAATGAACAAGCTTTGATCAAAGCTTTGCAGGAAAAAAGAATAGCTGCTGCAGGCTTGGATGTTTATTATAATGAACCGGAAATTTGCGAAGCCATGAAAGCACTGGATAACATAGTAATCGTACCGCACATAGGTAGTGCTACCGAGGAAACGCGAACACAGATGGCAGAATTGGTGAGAGAATGCGTGATTGCCTGCTTGTGGGGGATTACACCGCCGGAAATAGTAAATCCTCAGGTAATGAAGGGAAAAATTAGTGGAAGAAGTTAAAATTTTGATAATTGGGGCTGGGTGCGTAGGTCTGGCAATTGGAGAAGAACTCAGTCGAACCAATGAAGATGTGGTAATTGTGGAAAAAGAAGACAGTTTTGGGAGGCATACCAGCAGCCGGAATAGTGAAGTGATCCATTCGGGTATTTATTATCCGCAATCAAGTCTGAAAGCCAAACTTTGTACCTGGGGACGAGAATTATTATATGAATATCTGAAAGAAAACGGAGTAGCCCATAAAAAATGCGGGAAGCTGGTAGTGGCGGTTTCCGAAAAGGAAGTGCCGGCGTTAATGGAATTACGGGCAAATGGAATGCGTAATGGTGTAAACGACCTGAGGGTCTTAGGTGCAGAGGAATGCTGCAGGATGGCGCCGGAAGTAAAAGCCTGTAAGGCAATGCTGGTTTCATCAACTGGTATAATGGATACGCACTCCTTTATGAAAACGATGAAGCAGAGGTTTGAGGCAAATGACGGATTTCTGTTATTTAATGAGGAGGTGATCGGGATAGAACTCAAGGATGACCGTTATCTGGTGACTTTTGGCAGTGGAGAGAAATTTCTGGCAGAAAAACTGATTAACTGTGCCGGTCTGGAATGTGAAAATATATCAAAAATGACTGGTATGGATACAGTGACAGCGGGTTTGAAAATGCATTGGTGCAAGGCGGAATACTATAAAACCTCACAGAAATTCAAACTTGATAAATTGATCTACCCTCTCCCTGATCCCACCGGGATGTATCTGGGGATACATTTAACTTTGAACCTTGCCGGAGAAGTACGATTTGGACCTAATGCCTATTATGTGGACAGGCTTGATTACAGTATGGATGAGACTTATCGAGATGAATTTGTTAATTCAGTTTCACAATACCTGGAACTGGATGCGGATAGATTGCACCCTGATGACACGGGTATCAGACCGAAATTACAAGCAGCAGGAGAAGGATTTAGAGATTTCTATATTCAGGAAGAGAGTTCACGGGGATTTCCAGGTTTTATCAACTTAATGGGTATTGATTCACCAGGACTCACCAGCAGTCTGGCTATTGCCAAATACGTCAGGAATATATTGACCTGATTAAACAAATCAATCAGGAAAAGAGACTGTTCAAGCTAACTCATTGAAAAATAAGGATAAGAAAAATTTATGATGAA